>JAHOYU010000029.1 GCA_019038625.1 Candidatus Latescibacterota bacterium
GTACAACCCGGTGTTTATTACTGCAAACTACAGATCGGCGACAAGTCGGTAACAAAGAGAGTAGTTCTTCTCAGGTAAATATGTCCTATTATAACACTCCCCCAGATCATCCCGAAGAAAGAGTCTGCCTGGTCGGCGTCAGGCTGCGGGGCTCTACTGAAGAGGATGTCAGGGAAAATCTCACAGAACTGGAGCAGCTCGCGGAGACAGCCGGAGCTGAAGTCGTAGCCGTAAAGGTTCAGAAAAGAGCAAGGATAGCCGGGTCCACATATGTCGGCACGGGGATCCTGGAGAGCCTGGCAACGCTGATCGAAGATGAAAAGATCAATGTCGTCATTTTCGACGACGAACTTACACCCGCTCAGGCAAGAAACATCGAGACCCGGCTCAAGGTCAATGTGATAGACAGGACGGAATTGATTCTCGACATCTTTTCCAGAAGGGCGCGGACGAGGCAGGCGAAGATACAGGTGGAGATCGCGCAGCTCACATATGCGTTGCCGAGGCTGAAGAGGCTCTGGGATCATCTTTCCAGGCAGAACGGGGGGATCGGGACGAGAGGGCCAGGCGAGACCCAGCTGGAAGTAGACAGAAGAAGAGTGAGAGAAAGGATTTCTCACCTGAAAAAGGATCTCGACAAGATCAACAAAAGGACCGCAGAGAGACGGAAAAAACGGAAGGAAGCATATAACGTCACAATAGTCGGTTATACAAATGCCGGCAAATCGACTCTTCTCAATAGATTATCAGGGAGCAGCGTTCTCGAGAGTGGAAAGCTGTTCTCCACTCTGGATTCAACATCTCGGCGTGTATCCCTGGTGGGGGCCGAGGATTTTGTCCTTACCGACACGATCGGCTTTATCCGCAAGTTGCCCACCCATCTTGTCGCGAGTTTCAGGGCGACCCTTATGGATGTGGAAGAAGCGGACCTGCTCCTTCATGTGATAGATGCCTCTTCCCCAGGTTTCGAGGAGAGGATCGATGTCGTTAACAATGTCCTGAAAAAAGTCCTCGAAAATAACGGCGATGGGGGAAAGGACGATCCCGCGCATACCATCATGGTCCTGAACAAGGTGGACAGATTAAAAGAAAAAGCAGAGGGAAAATCCCTGGGTAACCGATATTCGGACGCACTGCAGATAAGCGCTGCCACAGGCGAAGGGGTCGATGAGCTTCTAAGCGAGATAAAAAAAAGCATGGAAAAAGAATTCATTGAGGCTGATATGGAAGTGCCGGCCAAAGCTGGAAAGCTGATCTCGGTCATTGAAAATCTTGCCAAAGTCCGGGACAGAAAGGTCGAAGGGGAATTGATGACCTACAGAGTGTCGATCCGCAGGAGTGATCTGGGACGGCTCGAGAGTGCGGGCGATATTGTAGTAAAAATTGTCAGAAGATGATCAGTGGTCGAGTTCGAGCCGGCCGTTATTCACACGAACAAAAGGAAATTTTTCGGCGAGGGCTTCCCTGGACTCGAGGGTAGGCCGACTCAGGGACTTATGCTCGTAACTCCGGTCGAGCTGGATAACTATAAACCTGGACATGATGATGAAGGCAAGTGGCACGAGATACGGCACAAACTTGCGCCATTTCACGGAGGCGATGAGCCGGGAGCAATAAACGGCTCCGGTTGCTATCACAGATACGAACCCTACGGATACCAGGTACAGGTGCCTGATGTTGAGCCAGTCGTATGGAAACTGGAAGAAAGCAAACGGCAGGACCATTATATATGTCCAGGCGATGAAGAAACGTATCGTCCTGTTCCCGAAGATAAACCCAAAAAACGAATAAGATAGAACGGTAAGAGCGATAAGGATCCTTATTGCAGTAGCGAATCCGTAAATAAATCTGACGGCAGGACCACTCTGGGTCACGAGGGCTGAAGTGTGAATCGGGAAAATCATCCTTACCAGGTAGTTGATAACATTCTTGGCGGCATAGAACAGGAATTTCACCGGTCCCGGATTTGTGGTATACAGGGCCGGGGTGTGATGAAAGACCGAGGCCTTGATAATCAGCGCGGCGACCGCGATCACAAGAAGTACCGTGAAATCAGCGCGGAACACTCGCGCGCCTGTCTCTTTCCGGAAAAAGAAGTTGAACGCTATGAAAGCGCCGAGGATGGAAAAGCTGGTGCTTCTTGTAAAGATCGAGGCCAGGAAGAAGACGAGCGCAAGAAAGAACGAGGGAGACAAAAGGCGTCCGCTATGTTTCAGGCCGTTTCTGAAGTAGAAGAGCATCGTCAGCAGGGTCAGAGCGGTGATGACCAGGTCTTCCAGTCCGGAGGCGATCATGATAGATTTTCCATAGCTTCCCACGGTACAGGCGAATAGCAGCCCGGAAAGAAAAGAGACGACCCTGTCATGCAGGAGTGTCTGGACCAGCAGATAAACGAGAAAAGAATTCAGGGCGTGGAGAAAGATATTAAAGATGAAATATCCCGTAGCGTTGAAGAAAAAACATTTAAACAGGAAATAGTGAATGGCATATACGAGAGGCTGGAATTTGAACGGCGCCTCGCTCTCGAAGGCCGCGCCAGTGTCGGTCATCATCCGAAGACTGTTTTCAAGGGATACGAAGTCGTAACTGTTCCAGAACCCGTTATCGAGCGACAGGCCGAAGAACAGAAAACATATAATGCAGAAGGCTGCAAGCGCGAGTATGTTTTTCCAAGGCATTCAACGCCCCTCAGGAAAATCCGACCCCAACGACCCGATCCAGATTAGATGGGGATATACTACCACGTAATGCGGCAGAAAGTGAATATAAAACATCAAATGATATGGTGGGGATGGCGGGAAGGCGGTCGGGGGCAGGCACTCCCCCGACCGTTTCTTCAATTAAAGAAAATTTACTGATCAACCTTCAAGGAACAGCTGGGCCAGAATCTTCGAATCGGCGACCATTCCCGCAACAGTCGTATATTCGTTCGGCTGATGGCAAGTGTCCTGGATCGTCGACCAGACGACCGCGTTGAAGCCGGCACGCCTGAATATGGCGGCAACTGTACCGCCGCCGATGCCCATCGGCTTGGCCTTGAGCCCATGCACATTCTCAATAGCTTTTGCCAGAGCTGCTACGACGGGGGCGTCTACCGGAGTAGCCGGCGCGGCCTCTTCCTTCTGGGGCGATGTCGCGGCGATCTTGACACCAAATTCTTTCTCGACACCGTCGGCGATCTTCCTGATGGCAGCATCGACGTCATCCAGAGCGATTCCCGGCAGCACTCTCATATCAAGATAGAAGACGTCGTCGCCGGGGATAGTGTTTATGTTCGGAACGTTAGCTTCTTTTTTGGTCGCTTCGAAGGTGCTGATCGGCGGATCGAAGACTTCGTCGCGTTTGTCAAAGATGTTATAAAGTTCGTGCAGTCGGGTAATCAGGTGGGCCGCCGCGTAGTGCGCGTTTACACCCGCCTCCGGGGTAGAGCCGTGGCACTGCTTGCCGGTAGTCTCGATCTTGAGCCAGTATATCGATTTCTCGGCCACTTCGATCATTGCTCCGTCGGGCTCTCCGGCATCGGGAACGATGATATAATCATCTTTGCCGATGAGAGCGCATTCCTTGAGAAGATGAGTGATCCCGAAATCACTTCCTGTCTCTTCGTCGGAAACGAGGACTACACCGACATCATATGGAAGTTCCAGCCCCGCTTCTTTTATCGCCTTCAGGGCGAATACGGGGATGACTATACCGTGCTGATTGTCTTCTGTGCCGCGCCCGATCAGGTTTCCGTCTCTGACTATGACCTCGTAGGGGTCGGTCTCCCATTTACTGAGATCTCCGGGAGGGACGATATCAATATGGCCCATCACCCAGATCTTTTTCTTGTCCGATTTACCCTTCATAACGGCCGTGATATTCGGGCGGACCCCCGATGGCACCCTGTCGTCCGGAGCGTCGTAGTGCTCGACGGCGTCGAATCCGACATTGTCTGCCAGGTATTTTTCAATATATTCAGCTTTTTTCGATTCGCCTTCTCCGTCGTTGTCGGGCCCCAGGGCCGGAATGGCAGTCATTCCCGTCTGAAATTCGATCATCGCGTCACTGTATCCATCGATCAACCCGAATACCTTGTCAAGCGCATCTGAAGCCATTTTGTCTCCTTCTGTTATTGATGACCGGTAGTGAAACTGACAAAAGATGATAATCACCGGGATAATCAAGGGTCAAGCTGTTTCTCCCGGCACGGGGTGTGCCTGGGGCTGCCATGCAATTCTCTGTTGACTTCAGGATGGCGAACTGCTGTAATGCACCAAGGGAATAGGACTAACAGGTTAGACATCGGGATAATCGTCCGCGAATGAAAGAAACCAGCCAAAATAAACCAGGAACCGGCAAGCAGAAAAAACCGGCCAACCGGGACAGGTCTGTGAATACGGGAAAGTCGGATGACGGCATCCTTGGGCTTGAGACCAATCTGTATATATGCAAGCGACTTCTCGAAAGCGGAAGCGTTTCGAAGGCTCTCCAGGAGATATCGGAGTATATCCGGGATCTTTTCGATCTCACCTTTGCTCTGGTAATCACAGAGGAAAGCAACGGCAGGAGCCTCAGGATAGCAACGGTATCGTCAGGTAATAATCTCGGAAATTTTCTGAAGGGACTGACTTACCAATACGGCACATCGGAGGGCATCGATAAGTGGTTATATAGCATATTTGATTCGGATAAAGGGAAACCGATGGGCATGAAGGCCATGAAAGATATCATGGCCTGGTGTGAGACGGACAGGCTGATAACAGGCCCGGCTTTCACATCTGTCGTAGATATGCTTGCGACCCACAAATCGCTGAATGCTCTTTCCTTTGGGAAAAAGAATCGGGACGATGATCCGTTCCTGGTCCTGATAGTATCGGCAGACAGGACCTTTTCCGCTACAGAGAAGCGCCTGCTGGACACAATTGCCGACTATATGTCGATTACGGTCGAGCGGAGATTCGAATCAGAAGGACTGGACAGAAAACTCACAAGGTACAAAGCCCTGGTCGACAGCAAGGAACACGCGTTTTTTCTGCTGATCGACGGGAAGCTTGAATTTTTCAGCGGACAGCTTCCAGAGATACTCGGGGTAAGTGGCGACAAACTCGCAGGAAGAAGGCTGGAGGAATTCCTTCACCCTGACGATCGCAGGGATTTCGAGAAGATGCTTAGTGTTTTTCTGGCTTCCGAACCCGGGCCCGCAAAAAAATATTACCATATATACAGACTTGAAGAGGGCGGCGACGAAGTCGAGATGCAGATCCACTTGATAGAATTCAGGGGAAAGACAGCCATCAGGGGAACTCTGGAAAACGTCAGCCAGAGGTCGATGCTGGAGAAGACAGCGGTTGAGGCAAAACACCTCGAAACGCTGGCGAGCCTGGCAGGCGGAGTGGCTCACGATTTCAACAACCTTATCGGAGCCATGGTAGGATACGCTTCCCTGGTGAGAAATACTTTGCCGGATGATGACGAGAGAGTCCGGCAGCTTGGAAAGATCGAAGAGGCCGGGGCGAGAGCGAATAAACTGACAAAACAGCTTCTCTCGATGTCGAGAAAAGGCAAGTATGCTCTGGAGGTCGTCGATATGAGCGATATAATCGACCAGACGACGAAAGGCTGTTTGATCCCGCTCGACCACATTTCTCTTGTTAAGAACAACAGAGCCGAGTTATTGAACGTGGAAGGGGATCCTTCGCAATTGTACGAGGCGCTTCTCAATATTTTCATGAACGCTCGTGAATCGATGCCGGACGGAGGCCTGATAGAGGTCTCGATCGAGAACTCATATATCGATGAGACACACCAGGTGTTTTCCGGCGGGATGATGTCCGGGGAATACGTGGAAATACGGGTGAAAGACAAGGGCAGTGGAATGGATTCGAGCGTCCTGAGAAGATCTCCGGAACCATTTTTTACGATGAGAGGCGAGAGGAAGCACAAAGGGCTGGGATTGCCCGCAGCCATAGGAATAATAGAGGGACACAGGGGGAAAATAGATATGACGAGCCGTCCGGAGGAAGGGACGGAGGTAATAATCTACCTGCCTGTGACAAAAAAGACCCCGCAGGATTCTGTGCAGTTCAATCCCCTGCACACGACCGCCTGCAGGGTGTTGATCGTTGATGACGAACAGATCATACTGGATCTTGCCAGCGATATGCTTACCCGGCTCGGATATGTGGCGGTCATTGCCGAATCCGGGATCCGGGCTCTTGAGATCCTGGAAGATAAAAAGATAGATCTTGTCCTGCTCGATCTGCTGATGCCGGAAATGTCGGGGCAGGAGACATTCTTCAAGCTCAAGGAGAAAATACCGGATCTACCGATAATAATATCAAGTGGGTACAGCGAAGACATGGTGATCAGGGACCTGCTGGATGCGGGCGCGCTATCGTTCCTGAAAAAACCTTACAGACTTAAAGATATGACGGCCATATTGCAGAACGCGCTGGGTGCCATAGGTAGCGCCAGCGTGAAAGGAGAATGAGGTGGCGGGACTTCAAGATCAACTCGGGGAATCCGGAAGCGGCAGAATATATCTCGAGATGATGACATCGATCCTCGAAAACGATGTTGTGGGGTTCGCGGTACTGGATTCCGACGGAAAATACCTGGTCTTTAACAGGGGCGCGGAGAAACTTACAGGTTACGACCGCGAGGAAATGATTGGAAAACTACCGCCCGAAGGTATGTTCACAAGCCAGGATACGCGTCAGATCCTGGAAGCCATGGAAAAATCTTTTCCTGTCAAGAATATCGAAGTTACGATCACAAGGAAAGACGGCAGCGACACAAACCTTATCTTCTCCATGTCACAGGGAAAAGACGGAAACCCCGAGAACAACCACTACCTTCAGATACTCCTCGATAACAGTGAGAAAAAACATCTCCAGCATCTGCTGCTACACTCGCAGAAGATGGAGACTATAGGAGAGATGGCGGGCGGGATAGCCCATGACTTCAACAATCTCCTGGAGGGAGTCCTGGGATATACGACCTTCATGATGGATCTGATCGAGAATGAGCATGAATTGTACAATTATTTGGAGATCATAAAAAAATCGGCAAAAAAAGCCGCAGACCTTACTGACAGGCTCCTGTCCCTTTCGCGTTCGCGAGATTATAAAAAGAGCCAGCTCAACTGTAACAGCCTGCTTCGTGAAGTCACCAAACTCCTCGAACGGACGATAGACAAGAAGATATCTCTCGAATTAAACCTGAAAAAGGATCTAAGGGCGACAAAGGGGGAGTCGACTCAACTCGAATCCGCTTTTCTCAACATCTGTGTCAATGCCCGCGACGCGATGCCTGGTGGTGGCAAGCTGATAATCTCTAGCGATAATGTCCTGATCGATGGGACCTATCCGAAGATGAGCCTGAAAATGGAAGCAGGCGAGTATGTCAAAATCGCAATATCGGATACAGGGATCGGGATGGATGAAGAGACTATCGAAAAGATATTCGAACCTTTCTTCACCACGAAAAAAAGGGGAGAGGGGACCGGATTGGGTCTGAATATGGTCTATGGGATCATAGACAGTCACGGAGGGTTCATAAATGTCTACAGCGAGATCGGCAAGGGGACGACGTTCAATATCTACCTGAAGGCCGAAGAAAACGAGGCGCCCGAACAGGCCGAAGAAGAGAAAAAGAACCAGTTCGAGCGCGGAAACGGGGAAACGGTCCTGATTATCGATGACGAGCCGATGATCCTCGATATCGGATACGAAATGCTGGAAAAACTCGGATACAAGGTTATTACGGCGGGTGGGGCGGATCGCGGGATGGAGTATTTTATCGAAAAGAAGAAGGAGATAGATATAGTCCTGCTGGATATTATCATGCCGGGAATCGATGGGAAGGAAGTCCTCAGGGAGATCCGCATTATCCGGCCGGACGTTCCGGTAATCCTCTCAAGTGGCTATGACAAGTCGGTGCTTACCGACGAACTCTCGGCAGATAACTGTACGACGTTCATGCAAAAACCGTATTCCATGGAAGATCTGGGCAGAATCATCTACGAGACTCTCGGAAAATCACAGGGAAACTAGGCAGGGTCTTCGTTCGACTTGAATCATACTGTTTTATCTGAGATAATCTGTCGCGTAAATCAACGGGGTTCTCGTACCCGGCTGGAGCCGGAGCAGGGGACCAGTTTGTCATTTTTCGGGGTGGAGATCTGACCGACCCCGAGGGAGAGGAGTGCAGATGCGACGTCTGCTGCCGTTACTTGTGATTGTAAGTCTTCTGGCCATGGGTTGTGCAGGAAAGGTCTGCAAGACCACAGCCGGCAAGGCCGTGGAGGATGAAGGAGAGAAGCTCGTTGCCGGGGAGCTCCCGAAGGAGAAGATAATGGGCAAGACAATAGACGAGAGGCTGTTCGCCTATGCTCCCGTTGAGCTGAAGGTCCCCTGGGACCTCCTCGACCAGAACCAGGTCGAGGTCCTCGAAAATCTTTATTATGCTTCGAAGATCATGGATAAGATCTTTCTCCGGCAGGTCTGGGCGGGGAACAAGGATATGCGTATGAAGATCGTCGAAAAGGGTGATCCTAAACTGAAGAAGTTCTTTGATATCAATTTTGGCCCCTGGGACAGGCTGGAGGAGAACGAGCCGTTTATCGGGACGATGGAAAAACCGGATGGCGCTGATTATTATCCTGCCGACATGACACAAGAGGAATTCAGGGCATGGGTCGAGGCACATCCCGATGACGCGGCGGCCTTTGAAAGTAATTTCACAGTGATAAGGCGCGGGCCCGTTTGTGGATTAGTGGCTATCCCCTACTCAAAGGAGTATGGGGAGGATCTCAAAGAGGTGGCGGGATATATGCGCAAAGCCGCCGACCTTACGAAGAACGAATCGCTTGCGAAATTTCTCCGATCCAGGGCCGACGCATATTTTACGGACGATTATTTCCAGAGCGACATGGACTGGATGGATGTAAAAGACAACCTCATCGATCTGACGATGGGCCCCTATGAGGTCTACGAGGACAACCTGTTCAATTATAAGGCTGCCTTTGAAGCCTTTCTCTGTATCCGCGATCCGGAAGAGAGCAGGAAGCTTGATGGGTTGAAAGGATACCTGAAAAAGATGGAGATGAACCTTCCGATTCCTGACGAGCACAAAAACCTCGACAGGGGAAGCGATTCCCCAATAGCTGTGGTCGACGAGATCTTCTCGGGCGGGGACACGAAAGCGGGCGTACAGACGCTTGCTTTCAACCTGCCGAACGATGAACGTGTCCGCGAGGCCAAGGGCTGCAAGAAAGTGATGCTGCGGAACATCTGCCACGCAAAATTCGACAAGATCCTTTTCCCGATCGCACAAAAAGTCATGGATAAGGACCTGGTTCCCCATGTGACTTTCGACGCTTATTTCAATCACATTCTGCTTCATGAGTTCTCACATGGTCTCGGACCCGGGAACATAACACTAGCCGACGGCACCGAGACGACGGTCAATAAACAGCTGGCCAATACCTACTCGGTGAACGAAGAAGCAAAAGCAGATGTTGTGGGACAGTACAATTTCTATTATCTTATAGGTGAGGGGTTCTTCGATGGGAAGTTCGCGAAGGAAACAGCAGCGACTTTCCTGGCGGGGTTCTTCAGATCGGTCAGGTTCGGTGCAGAGTCAGCTCACGGCAGGGCGAACATGATCATTTTTAACTACATGAAAGAAAAAGGCGGCTACAGCCAGGATTCGGCGACGGGACTCTGGACTGTAGACTTTGCCGCGGCGAAAGAGGCGGTGAAGGGTCTTTCCCACGAGATCCTGATGATTCAGGCACGCGGTGATTACGAAGCATCCCAGGCACTAATCGACAAATACGGTAATATGGGCGATGACGTAAGGAAGTCTCTAGACAGTCTGAGCGACCTTCCCGTCGACATCTGGCCCACGTTCGAAATAGAGAAAAAGTTTACGGTCAACTGATTACAGTCCGTACACCACCTCCAAAAAGTTGGTCGGCCTTTCGGGGGTAAGGTAACCATTTATGGAGATACCGGGTGGTACGGAATAACCTCTGTTCAGTTGATTGTTGGGAGCCTCCGGATTGGTCTCCGGGGGCTCTTTATTGTCGGGAAAATCTTCCGATATCCGCAAATTTTCCTGGATGAGGATGCGACACGTTCCAGGCTGCAAGGATGTGCATGGCGGATGAAACCATTTTACAATTAGCGCGGGATAGAGTGGAGCATTATGAAAACTATAGGCCTTCTGGGGGGAATGAGCTGGGAAAGTACGGTCGGGTATTATCGTGCTATTAATGAGGGGATAAAGAAAGCTCTTGGGGGGCTTCACTCAGCAAAGATCATTCTAAACAGTGTGGATTTTGACCCTATCGAAAAATTACAGCACAAGGGTGACTGGAGTGGAACCGCGAAAATCCTTTCAGAGGCGGCCCTTGGTATCCAGGCTGCCGGCGCTGATTTTCTGCTTATCTGCACAAACACCATGCATAAAGTAGCGCCTGAGATAGAAAAAGTTGTAAAAATACCCTTGCTGCATATTGCCGATGCGACTGCAGAGCTTCTTGCTGAAAAGGGTATTACAACGGTCGGCCTGCTGGGCACGTCATTCACCATGGAGCAGGACTTTTACAAGGGACGATTGACGGATAAGCATGGGTTAAAAGTCCTTGTCCCTGACGATGCGGACCGGAATATTGTCCATAATGTGATCTATGGAGAACTTTGTCTGGGGCAGAAGGTCGAAAGCTCAAGGGCGGAGTATCTTCGGATCATTGAGCGCCTGGCCGAACAGGGAGCAGAGGCAGTGATCCTGGGTTGTACGGAGATCGGAATGCTGGTCGACCAGGCCGATACTGGAGTAGAACTGTGTGACACGACAGCCATACATGCCGCAAAGGCAGTTGAATACGCGATGAAGTCCTGAACATTCGAGAGCGAAGAATAATGAAGACTTTCAGTACATGGATGATCAGGTAAGGATCGTGGAGCCGCGCAATGCAGAGTATGCCGTCGGCCGATGTGGAGACAGAGATGACAATGATCGAATTCACTAATATTCATTTAAGTTATGATGGCAAAAAGGTGATCGAAGATATCTCTTTTGAGATAAATCCGGGAGAGAAGGTCGTCCTTTCAGGAAAATCAGGTTCCGGAAAGAGTTCTCTTTTCGGCCTGGCGTTAGGGTTTGTAGAATCCAGCGAAGGCGAGGTTTTTTTCGAAGGGGTCCGCGTTGATGAAAACAGTGCATGGGATATTCGAAAAAAAATTGCGTATATCGATCAGGACATAAGTATCGGAGATGGAAAAGTCGAGGATTTGCTGGATTTTATTTCAAGATTAAAAGCGAATGCCCACCTGGATCGCACCAAAGGAAAAGCAAGGGAGCTATTAAAATATTTTGAGTTTAACGAGGATATCATCGACAAGAATATTGAAGATTTGTCTGGTGGCGAAAGACAGCGCCTGGCAATAGTGATTTCGATTTTACTTGAAAGAAAAGTTTTCTTTCTGGATGAGATCACCTCAGCCCTCGATAAACATCTGAAGAAAAAAGTCGTAGATTATTTCATGAAAAGAGAGGATTGGACTTTTTTAGTGGTATCACATGAGCCGTTGTGGCTTGAGAATCCTTCTGTAAGGGTTTTCAACCTGGAAGAGGGGAAATGGGAACAATAGATATTACTATACTTTCACTTGGGCTTACTTTTCTGCTGCTGGCAGTGCCGGTGACCATAAGTCTGATCTATGGGCTGAAGTTGATCAGGCCTCTTCTCTATTCTGTCGCAAGAATGTCCATCCAGTTGATTCTGATCGGAGTCTTCCTGAAATACCTGTTTTTATGGAATAACGTGATTGTGAATCTTGTATGGTTGGCGATTATGATCGTAGTTGCTGTGTTTTCAGCTATCAGAAGTTCTTCAGTGAAAATCAGGAAGATACTTTTGCCGGGGATGATCTCATTTTCAATTGCTACTTTTGCGGTCGTGATTTATTTGAATCTTGTTGTTGTCCCTCATAAAGATATTTTTGACGCAAGGTATACGATTGTTCTCGGGGGAATGCTTCTTGGGAATTCTCTCAGGGGTAACATTGTCGGGATCAGCACATTTTATAAGAATTTAAAAAAGGACACAAAACCGTATTTATATGTTCTGTCGCTTGGAGCTTCCCGTTTTGAGGCAATACTTCCGTATTTCAGGGAAAGTATTCAGCTTGCGTTACGGCCAACACTCGCTTCGATGGCAACGATGGGTATAGTTGCTCTACCAGGTATGATGACTGGAGTCATTCTCGGAGGGGCGAGCCCGGAAGTTGCGATCAAATATCAGATCATGATCATGATCGCGATTGTCGTCAGTACAATAATAAGCGTTGTGCTTACTATCCTGATGACTCTGCGTGTATGTTTCAACAGGCATGGCGTATTACGGCAGGATGTATTTAATAATTAAACCGACCGTGCCCGGCGTACGTCCCGGGCAGCAGGCAGAGGGTCGCTGGCTGTCGACCGTGGCGACAGAAAGCAGGAGGAAGATGCCGGTGCCGGGATTTTTTCAGTTCGTGTTAGTGTTTATCATTCTGGCCGATCCGCTTTGTGCACAGGAGGCGGTTCCGGTGTCTATCCCGGAGGCGCAACGCTCCCCTTCGTCTGCCGGCGAGTCCGCAAACGACAGCGTTATCGTCGTTCTTGTTAAAGCAGCAAAAGAACGCACTCTGCATGAAGTCACATATAATGGTTCGTATTTTCCCATTTCATATCCAAATGGGGATATTCCATCGAACTTCGGGGTCTGCACCGATCTTGTGATCAGGGCGTTCCGAGTTGCAGGAGTGGATCTGCAAAAGAAAGTCCATGAGGATATGGCAGAGAATTTTGATTTGTATCCTTCAAGAAGAATCTGGGGATTGACTGCGCCAGACAAGAATATTGACCACAGGCGAGTGCCGAATCTGCAGGCATTTTTTGAAAGATCCGGCGCTTCTCTGGAAATAACAGGAGACGAAAAAGATTATTTGCCCGGTGATCTGGTCACCTGGATGCTTCCAGGCAACCTGCCCCATATAGGAATAGTCATCGATGAGTGGGCCAGAGATGGAGACAGGCCGCTGATCGTGCATAATATCGGGGAGGGCCCAAAAACAAATGATATATTATTTAAGCACCCGATTACGGGGCATTACAGGTACACAGGTGAATAGAATCTGGCATTGACAAAGTAACCCTGGATTGAAAATCATGAAAAATAACATGACAGATCAGTGTCCCCTCTGCCAGAGCTCGACGGCTGTTTTTTATCGAAACGCTAAACAGCTTTATCATCATTGTGATAATTGTTCGGGCATCTTTCTTGACAAAACACTGATACCTGACAGGGAAGCCGAGAAGTCTCGCTACAGAGAGCATAACAATGACATCGATGACGAGATGTATCAGAAGTTTGTTTCCCCGATTTCTTCAGCGATCATGAGAGACTTTTCCAGGGCCGACAAAGGGCTGGATTTTGGCGCAGGAACAGGCCCGGTTATCTCCAAGATATTATTAGACAACCAATTCCACATTGAACAATATGATCCGTTTTTTCATGATCACCCTGAGCTGCTGAACGGAAAATATGATTATATTGCCTGTTGTGAAGTGGCAGAACATTTTCATGACCCATACAGGGAATTCAAGCTGCTGAAAAAATTATTACTGCCTGACGCCAGACTCTATTGTATGACAGAGCTATATAGTGAAAGTATTGATTTCAGTGCCTGGTACTATAAGAACGATCCGACTCATGTGTTCTTTTATCAGAAGAAAACAATACATTGGATAAAAGAGGAGTTCGGATTTCGCGATGTGACAATCAAAGGCAGGCTAATAACCTGGGTAAATTAATTCTACATAAGGGATTACTCATATCTGCCGGCGTCCTGTCCGTAGTGCTGGCGATCGTAGGGATCATTGTCCCTCTGTTGCCGACCACTCCCTTTCTGCTGCTGGCAGCAGCATGTTTCATCCGAAGTTCGGATAGACTCTACCGATGGCTTATCTCACACAAATGGCTCGGCCCCTACATCAAAAACTACAGGGAGTACAGGGCCGTCAGCAGGCGCACTAAAATCATGACCCTGCTGCTGCTTTGGGGCACTCTCGGGTATGCGGCAATAGAAGTAACGAATGTCCTTGCGATACGTGTTCTGTTATTGCTGGTCGGAGGGGGAGTCACCGGACATGTGCTTAGATTGAAGACGCTGACCCCGGAAATGCTGTCAGGGAAAGGAAAAACGAAGGAAAATCAGAGATAAGAACGAAGTTGTGATGCAAACAGTTCCATCATATGATAGGTTTCAACGTGGCAGTGAGTTACGATGACGGTACGGAAGAACATTTAGGGGAAGAAAATGGATGAAGGCAGATTCGAGCAATTGACAGTCGGGATATTGGTTAAACGTGAAGGTGGAATGTTCAAATCCAGTGGATTGGGTGTATTCTATGACCCGACAAAAAAGGGAGAAAAAGCGAAATCCAGCGCGGCTTATGGAGAATATGACGAAGAAACCATCTATGGAAAATATAGCAGAATCGGGGGCAAGCATAAATATCCGAATGTCGATCCGATGATCATCGCAGAGCAATTTTTTGAAACGATGAAGTTGGCAGGCATTGATGCTGAAAAGCCTGTCGAAAGGCAGCTGAGGCTGGACCTTGAGGGTAATCTGGGATATCTGGTGCGGTTCCCTCTGGAAGATCTGGAGAGAGGACGCTCGATATTCGAGTTTCTCTCGACGATGTATTATGATCATCGGAATGTATTAAAATCATTTGTGTATCTTGAAAAAGCAAAGCAGAATGACCCGGGACACAGTACGGTGGTAACTCTTGGGCCAGAAGTCACGACGCTGAGTACAGAGCGGTTTCATCCTATTTATATCGGTGGAACCCAGCAGCAGGACAGTATTGTAGTTGATAAGTCAATACGTGCGCTCAATTTTTATAGTGTACAAAAGCAGCGACTTGTACAATTTATGGACAGGATCGAATCCAGACATACGATTTTTTCTGTGTCTCTTGAAGATCTGCCAGCCGACCAGGTCGCGTACACACATTCTGTGATGTGGGACAGTAAAGATCTGCCTAGAGGGTACAGAGCAAATTTAATGAGGAGAGGCTTGCTCGAGGCTCAGGATAAAGACATAGACAAGCTGGTCGCGTACAGCCTGTTCCCGGCGGAGATGGAGATGCGGCTCATAGAGTCATTACGATTGATCCAGAAAATGGTTGATGGCCCGACAGGGTTGCTACAGAAATACATGACAGTGAATGCCCTGATAAAACAGGTCGTTAAGGACGAGTTTTTCGCAGATTTCAGTTGAAGGTAGGGGCTATTACACAAATATGGGCGCTATGAATGTTGAGGACAGGATACGAGGGACAGTCTTCGGACAGGCTATAGGAGACGCGCTGGGGCTCGGCACCGAATTTCTCACGAGAGACGGGGTAAGGGAATACTATCCACGGGGCCTCAATGACTACGATCAGATCATACAGGACCGGCACAGGCGGAGATGGAAAGAAGGCTCCTGGACGGATGACACCGACCAGATGCTCTGCATTCTGGACAGCCTTATAGAAAAGAACGACGTCGATGTCCAGGATATCGCTCACAGGATCTATAGATGGGCTTCCGGCGGAGGTATGGGGATCGGACGAACGGTCAGGGCTGTGCTTTCTTCCCCCGGATTCCTGGAAGATCCTCACGCTGCCGCCAATGGAGTATGGGAGCAGTCGGGACGAAAGGCGGCGGCGAACGGCGGTGTAATGCGGACTTCTATTCTGGGTGTGTGGAATTACAATGATCCGATAAAGGTCCGGGAGAATGCGGCCGCTGTCTGCAGGATCACTCACTTCGATCCAAGATGCGTCGGCTCCTGTGTCCTCGTCTGTCTCGTGATCAGCTCTCTGCTGGCAGGGGTGAGAGATGTAAACGAACTTGTCCGGCAGGCGTACGCAGAGTCCGATTATCATGACGAGCGGATACGGGGGTACCTCGAAAGAGCACAGGAATCTCTTGAAGCACTCGAACTCGATGAGGGGCTCGATCCGGAAACGGGCGAAAACGGAAAGATCGGATATACATTAAAAGCAATGGGCTCTGCCTTCTGGGCACTCAATAACGCGATATCTTTCGAAGAGGGGCTATCGAGGGTGATTCTTGAAGGTGGGGACGCCGACTCCAATGGGGCTGTCACCGGGGCCATCCTGGGTGCGTACTTTGGATATTCTGAGATACCACGAAGACTTGTTTCTCGCCTCAGAAACAAAAACAAGCTTGAAAACAGGATCGAAAAACTGATCCAGCTCTTATAGAACACTTTTCTTCCGAACTTTCAATCGCAGGTCCTCTTGATTTAGGGGAGCAAATTAGTATACAATCCTGGAGCCTCTTCACAGGAAAGGCAAATCTAATATTTCGGTCGCAGGAACTAACAGGAACCGGTCCTCGTCACAGGGAGGAACAGGATGCAGGAACATTTAAAAGCATGCGCGCAGGCAGTGCTCGATGGTGAGAGCGAGATAGCGGAAAAACTGGCAAAGCTTACACTCGAGAAACAAATGAATCTGCTGGAAGTGATAGAGGGTGGATTTGTAGCCGGTATCAGGAAGGTAGGGAAGCTGTGGGAAGAGGGCACGCTTTTCCTTCCCGAGCTGGTGATGGGCGCTGAAGCTATGAAGGCCGCGATGGATCTCCTTCAGCCCGCGCTTGAGACAGCAGGAAGCGACAGGGAAAGGGCGGGCCATGTCGTTATCGGTACGATAGAGGGAGACATCCACGACATAGGTAAGACTCTGGTCGCAACGATGCTTTCGGCTAACGGATTCAAGATCACCGATCTCGGAGCCGATGTTCCCGCTGTCAGATTCGTCGAGGAAGCAGAAAAAAACAATGCGGATTGTATAGCGATCTCGGCTCTTCTTACGACGACTATGCCGGGGCAGAAAAAAGTGATCGAAGAACTTGATAAGCGTTCGATGAGAAACCGGGTAAAGGTGATGGTCGGCGGCGCCCCATGTGATGAAAAATGGGCTTCGGAAATAGGAGCGGACGGATATGCGGGCGACGCGGTGGCCGCCGTTGCTCTCGCCAGGAGTTTTGCTGGACAGGGGTAACCGATGAGTATTGATTTCAGGGAGTATATACAAGGAAGAAAGGTCCTGTTCGACGGGGGAATGGGAAGTATGCTCATTGCTGCTGGCATGGGCGAGAAAGAGATTCCCGAGCAGTGGAACATCCTTCATCCCGACAAATTGATAGAGATTCACTCGGCCTGGTTCGAAGCGGGGGCGGAAGTGGTACAGACGAACACTTTTGGCGGCTCAGGCCTGAAGTTGTCCGCATCGGAACCAGGCAGGGCCATGGATCCGGCCGAAGTTAACGAAAAAGCGGCTTTTCTTGTACGTGAGGCCCTGTCCAGATTTTCTCCGGGTGACGATGGAGGAGAGGGAACCCCGGGGGCTTCGCTCGATGGTATGCTCCAGCGTTTCGTCGCGGGAGACATCGGCCCCACGGGAGAATTTTTTCCGCCGATGGGGACACTCTCCGCCGAAAAAGCGAAAGAGACTTTTCTGACGCAGGCAGCAGCACTCGATAGAGGAGGAGTCGACCTTTTTCTCATCGAGACCATGTATGATATCAGGGAAGCTGTCGAAGCGCTAAGAGCCGTCAGGGAAATATCCGGCAAGCCGGTGATCGTCGAGTTGACATTTGACAGAAAACCCAGGGGCTTTTTTACATTGATGGGAGACACTCCGGAGAAAGCAGCCGGAATACTATCGAGCGAGGGAGCCGATGTCATCGGGGCGAATTGTACCATTCAGAGCGATGTAGCGGCGGAACTGACCGGCGAATTCAAGAAAGTAACGGATCTGCCAGTTCTGATACAGCCAAACGCGGGAAAGCCGGAGCTGTCCGGTGGCAGGGCGATATACCGGCAGACGCCGGAGGAGTTCGCCAGGGATATGGAGCGGGTTCTCGAGGCGGGCGCCGACGCGGTCGGCGGTTGCTGCGGGACGACCCCCGAGTTCATTCGGGCACTCAGGATGAAGATCGATTCGAAAAAGTGAGATAATCGAATATGGACCCGGTGATCATTGAAAAAATCAGGATCGATATAGACAGGGGAGAAGTCATGCGACTCCTCGGCAGGATTGATTCCGAAGTCGGGGAAATCGACGCCAGGGTAATTCGGGCCGTGGACAGGGGGATCGAAGATGCGGGACGATTGTGCGAACCGAAAGGCATGTATATGATCGCGCGGGGGAAGGACCTGCCCGGATCCGGGATATTCGACGACCTGGACCAGGTGGCCTTCTGCATCTGCACGATAGGATCCATGCTCGAGGATAGGGTGACCAGCCTGACTACCGAAGGCCGGCTTCTCGACGCGGTGATCCTCGATTCGGCAGGTTCGGCGGCGGCCGAGGCGACGGCCAGATACATGGACGAATCGATCACCGAGGAGGCTTCCAAGGCGGGACTCAAGACTTCATGCAGGGCCAGTCCAGGCTATGGAGACTGGGACGTCAGAGAACAGGAAGGCCTCTTCAGTCTGGTCGATGGGGGAATGATAGGGGTAAGTCTGTCGGAAAGTTGCATGATGAAACCAAGGAAATCGGTGTCGTTCGCCAAGCATATTGACCAGAAACCACTTCGGCTCAGAAGTGAGAATTCCTGCAGAAACTGCGATCTGGATATCTGTCAGTACAGGATTAGCGATATTAAGCCTGAATAGGGGAGAACCGTCCGGGCCCCCGAAAGGAGAATCGATGTGAGCATGATTCCTCGTGTGACATGGTTCAGTGACGATGACAGAAACAAGATCATCGAAGAAGCGAAACAGATACTCGAAGAGATCGGAGTATTCGTAGAGAACGAGGAGGCCAGGGGGCTGCTCGATGGAGCGGGAGCAAAGATCGATGGCAACAGAGCATATATCCCGGCCACAATCGTGGAGAAGGCCCTTGAATCGGCGCCTGACAGAGTCCTGCTATACGACCGTTATGGAGAGATCGCCATGGATCTTGGAGGAGACAGGATCCATTTCAACCCCGGCTCGGCGGCCCTGAGGATATTCGACCGTGATATGGGCGATGCCAGGACGCCGGTAACAGCTGATGTTATCAAATACGCAAGGCTGACGGACGCACTGCCTGGCTACGCGGCACAAAGTACGGGCGTGGTCCCGGGTGATGTGCCGGAAGATATCGCGGACAGCTACAGAGTGTTTCTGGGACTTCAGAACAGCACGAAACCGATAGTGACAGGCACATTCAAGGTGGAAGCTTTTGCGGTGATGCATTCGATGCTCTCTGCAGTAGCCGGCGGTGACGAAGCGCTGAGAGAAAAGCCAAACGCCATTTTCGACTGCTGCCCCTCTCCTCCGCTCAGCTGGAGCGACCTGACATGCCAGGCGCTGATAGACTGCGCCAAGGCGGGCCTCCCCGCGGAGCTCGTCTCGATGCCTCTGACCGGCGCGACTTCCCCGGTGACCCTGGCTGGAGCCGTCACACAGCACTGCGCGGAGAATCTCAGCGGAATAACCATTCATCAGCTGGCGCATGCCGGAGCCCCGATAATCTACGGAGGTTCTCCAGCCTGTTTCGATATGAAGAAGGGTACGACGCCGATGGGCGCGATCGAGACGATGATGATAGACGGCGCGTACGCGGAGGTCGGAAAGGCGCTGGGAGTCCCGACACATGCATATATGGCCCTGAGCGATTCGAAACCGGTGGATTACCAGGCGGGGATGGAGACTGCTATGGGCGCGATCGTCGCGGCAATGTCGGGGGTGAACAATATTTCAGGCCCGGGAATGCTGGACTTCGAATCGTGCCAGAGTCTTGAAAAGCTGGTTCTGGACAATGAGATCTGCGGCATGGCTCATAGGCTGACCGCCGGCATCGAACTGAGGGATGATCCTGTGGCACTCCCATTGATTGCTGCGGGAATCGAGAAGAAAGAGTTCCTCTCCCTGCCACACACGAAAAAATGGTTCAAAAAAGAAGTGTATATGCCTGGCGATGTCATCGAGAGAGGCTCTCTGGAGCAGTGGCGGGCGGATGGGAAAAAAACAGCCTTCGACAGAGCCAGTGACCAGGTGGACAAGTTACTCAAAACGCACGAAGTCGAACAGCTCGACCCGGAGATCACGAAGTATATTACCGGGCTGATGGTAGAAGAGGGTAAAAAGGTGGGGATGGACAAGCTTCCGACAGGCTGACAGGAGCCTGCGAAAACGGAGAGATGATGGCGATCCTGAAAGAGAAGATATTTGTCACAGAGAGCGGTGATCCTGCGGAAAGAATCATGACAGGTCTTGGCCCCTATTTGAAAACGGAGCCTCTCCTGTTCTCACCGGAAAGATCGGCATTGCTCGTTCTGGACATGCAGGGCTATTTCGTCGATCCGGGATCGAGGGCACTGATACCCTCTGCCCCCGATATCGTTCAAGCGGTCTCCAGCCTTGCCGACGCCTTTGAATCTGCCGGCGCTCCCACGATCTTCACCAGGCATCTTGACGTGAAGGGCGAGGCCGGCATGATGGAAAGATGGTGGGGAGGGCTTATCTGCCGGGAAGACCCTTTATCGAAGATCTGGCATGAATTGGAGCTGGAAGGCCGCGAGGTTTTGGACAAATCAAAGTATGATGCTTTCTGGGGCACCGGCCTGGACGAGAGATTGCGGGACGTGGGAGTCGAAAGGCTTGTTATTGCCGGAGTGATGACTCATCTCTGTGTCGAGACGACCGTCCGTTCTGCCTTCATGAGAGATTACGAGGTCTTTGTGCCGGTCGACGCGACGGCGACATATAACAGGGAGCTTTTTGACGGGTCACTCAGGGCGATCGCTCACGGGTTCGCCGTGCCTGTCTCAACCGGGTCGATACTCGAAACCTTCGATGTGGAATGATGCGTGATGCCTGAAACAATCAATACAAAGTTAATGATAATCGGAGCTGGTCCGGCAGGGATCGCTGCGGCGATATATCTTAAGCGGGCGGACATCCCTTTCGTCCTGTTTGAAAGCGGAGAACCGGGCGGGCTTCTGAGAAATGCTTTCCTCGTTGAGAATTATCCCGGCTTTCCAGGCGGGATAAAGGGCGCCGAGCTGGTGGACAGGATGGTCCACCAGATGGAGGAACTTGGAATCGAGATCACGAAAGAAAGAGTGGAAAAGTTCGAACTTGAGGAAGAAGAGTTTAAGGCGGAAACTATAAAAGGAACATATCGGTCGGAGATAGCCGTGATCGCCTCGGGGACAGTGCCGGTGGAGCCGGACGGGATAGAGATCTCCCCGGAAGCCTCGGCTCGGGTCTTTCGCGAAGTGATCGATGTGGCTGGTATAGAGGGAAAGAGGTTCGCCGTGATCGGTGGCGGGGATGCCGCATTCGATTACGCGCTGAGCCTCGCGGAGAATAACGATGTGGCGATCTTTGTCCGCGGAAGCGAGCCTCGCTGCCTGGAGCTTTTGATCGAGAGGTGTGTCGATCACGAACGGATAGCGATATATGTCGACACGGAAATACTCGAGATCGACGATGGCGATGATGGGATCGTGATGATAGGAAATGGATCCGGGGAAGATGGAAGCAATCAGGCGAAGATCTCTATATCTGTCGAGGCCGACTACGCAGTCATCGCGACAGGCAGAAAACCATCTGTCGATTTTCTTGAGCCCTCGGTCACGGGAAAGATCGATTTGCTTTTGGCCTCCGGGTTTTTGTATCTTGTCGGGGATGCAGGCCACGGCAGATATCGGCAGGCATCGATCGCGATCGGCGAAGGGGTAGCTGCGGCGATGAGAATAGAGGGTCTTTTCCCAGGCGAAAGATGATGCGCGTAAAAGCTTCAGCAGGAAACGACGACATAGCAAGAGTCTTCATCGCAGAAACCGATGATGGGAAGATGCTCGAGTTTGTCGAATCCGTTCAGCCTCCCATCCCGCGGGAGAAGAAATGGGTCCTGATCATTTCTACCCTTTACGGGTGCCCCGGAGGCTGCAGGTTCTGTGACGCAGGGACTCATTATGAAGGCAAGGTTCCGGCATCGGTCATGATGGAGCAGATCGACCATCTCGTCAGGAGGCGATATCCGGACGGCAGGGTGCCGGCGGAGAAGTTCAAGGTGCAGCTTGCCAGGATGGGCGAGCCGGCGTTCAACGACGAAGTGCTCGACGTTCTTGAGCAGCTTCCTTCCGCATACGACGCCCCCGGCCTGATACCGGCGATCTCGACGATAGCGCCGGAAGGAAGGGAAGCTTTCTTCGAGAGATTACTCAAGATCAGAGACAGACTCTATCCGGAAAGGTTCCAGCTTCAATTCTCCATTCATACGACCGACTTGGAAAAGCGGGACTGGCTCGTTCCGGTGAAAAAATGGGATTTCGCCCGAATCGCAGCATACGGGGAGAAGTTCTATCGTGAGGGAGGACGGAAGATCACTTTGAACTTCGCCCTCGCCGAGGGGATGCCCATCGATCCGGCCATACTGCTTGAACATTTTTCTCCCGAAAAGTTCTTCATCAAGATGACACCGGTCAATCCGACCTGCAGCGCCGGAGAGACGGGGCTGGCCTCGCATATCGTCCCAGGGAACGACAGGTACCCTGTCATCGAGGATCTTGAGAAGGCGGGCTACGAGGTGCTTCTCAGCATCGGTGAACTCGAGGAGAACCATATTGGTTCCAACTGCGGCCAGTATATCGGAAAGTACCTCGCTGACGGAAACCTCGAAGAGGGATATAATTACAAGATAAATGAGGCCTGAGCCAACCTGTTTTGAATGCTGACTGACTCAAAAACACTACATTTACGAATACATCCACCTAATGCTCCGGCAGGTCGTCCTCCCGGATATCTTCTACGCGAAGGTCGCCGTACATGATCCTGAACATTTTCGCGCCTTCCTCTTTCCACCAGCATATTGGCTCATTTCCATTGCCTAAGTGCTTGCCCATTCCCATGTAATTCCATGTTTTCTCGACCTTCATCTCCTGGGCGAACACACAACCTTTGCAAAGAGTGTTCGCAGCCCCATATGCTTTATCGAACTCTTTTTCAGGATCACTTTTTCCATCGAAGAAGGATACCAGGAGAGGTTGGACTATTTCACCCGTTCCGAGGTCGTTTATATTTTCGGGAAATGCACTTCCTGACATTTTGGTCCAGATCGCAAGAGCGTCGATGAGGTCTTTTTCAAGGTTGTAGGATACATCCAGTGAATCGACTTCCAGAGTATATCCTTCGGGTACGTCCAGGATGAAAAGAGAATCATTCAGGTTTGTGTTCCATACCATGTCATTCATAGTTACTGTTGAAGACATTGTAATTCCGCCGCTTGCCTTGTACGAAATCATTTTTGATTCTCCAGAGAGGACTCCAAACTCTATTTTGGTGAGCCCGATACGGGGGGAAATAATGTCATAGTTCGGATTAGGTACAGCCACAAATTGTGCTTTTACCGGCAGATCCGTTTCAGGATCCACCCAGACTCTTATCTTGTAGTAAATATCCTCATTGTTGACAAATAGCTGTACACTTCTGCCGTTAATTTCTTCCATGCGCACAAACTCAGCTGATTTTTTGTGCAATGTCTGTACCCAGTCGAGATACTCGCTTAACTTTTCTTTCGGTGGTTTCCCGACTTTATATGTGAGAACTGCCTTTCTATTAACTTCATGTAACCAATACTCGATCCCTCCCGTTCCGTCGGTTATTGTTGCTGTATGAAAACAAGGAGTTTCCTTTCTTCGAACTCCAGAGTTATTGATATAGTTAAAAGATTCGAATGGATCCAGGCCCTCGATCTCATAATCAAGCCTGTAAGACAGGTCCCTTGCCTTTCCGATCTCCTCGAGGACTCTGGCAAGTGCGGGAGAACTCACCCTGAATGCACCTGAAAAGTATCCGATTGCCCAGACAGCAGCTATGACTGCTAAAATCATGGCAGCATATTTCATTTTCATGACATTCCTCCAGAATGGAACAGGTTTCCGTGTCGCTGGATCTGCTACGTCTTCAAGAGATTCGATGAGCGCTGCTTTAATTTCGGAGACCGGACGGTCGAACAGGTTCGGGTACTCATGCAATAGTCGATCATCTCGAGTAAGGGAAGTCGAATATTCTCTGCAGGCGGGGCATCGGCCGAGATGTTCGTCAAGCTCCGATCTATTGGAAGGGGTAAGTGCTGACGATATCGAATCGGCGAGCAGGTTCCTGAAGTATTCACATCTTTCGTTCATCTTTATTCTCCTGGAATGCCAATATTCTTCTCAGTTCCCTGCGTCCCCTGCTCAATCTTGTAAGGACTCCATCTCTGGAGAGGTCCAATGCTTCTGCCACACTATCCGAGCTGCGCCCATCGAAATAATACAGGAGCAGCGGAAGGCGGTACTTTTCGGACAAACGAGCGATTGCTTCATGTATGTCCAGATAATCGTCCGGCACCTCATATTCCGTGCTTATGGTGATTCGAGGATCGATCTCCCTTTTCTTTTTCTGTCTCAGGTGATCAAGGGCCAGATTTCGTGCTATTCCAATGATCCATGGGCGGAATTTGTCGACGGACCTGAGTTGTCCGATTTTGATGAAACCTCGCAAAAATGCCTCCTGGGATATGTCTCTGGCATCATCGACATTGGCGATTATACTCATGGATGTTGCGAAGATGTCGGCGGCATACCTGTCTACCAGGGCTGCGTAAGCATCCCTTTTTCCTTCTATGGTCGCCTGTATAAGATCGACGTCGGTCATGTCTTTCAATAGGAGCTCCTTGTTTCTCTATAATACTAGACGTCGGAAAGGCAGCAAAGCTGTCAATAAATATTCGAACAGCACATTATATTATGAAATCGATGGTTTCATGGGATAGAGGTATTCTCGTATTTTGTCCGGAAACTATATATCAGCACTCATGCTGATAGTGCTCGCCGATGTGCGCAAAGTCGCTCAGGTTACAATTGTCATCGTCATTGAAATCACAGCAGGGGTCGTAGCCCGGCTGACCCAGCGACAGATTGTATGACAGGCCGAACATTCCGAGGTCTGAAAGATTTACGAAACAATCGGCGTTGAGATCCGGGCTGACTATGACGATGTCTACGCAGGTGACATCGACACAAGCCGGGTTTTCAACAAGGATCTTACCCTGAACAGTGAGGCCGACGCCGCCCGTGAGGATACAGCCTCCTCCGGCTATACGGCCTGAGAATTCAGCATATCCGGTCGCATCTGTAGGCGCATTTGCCGCAAAAGAAAAAGAACAGAGGCATAGTTCCTGAGCGGGATCACAAGCCTGCAGCCAGTAGTCAGCCGTGGGGATTCCGGTGATGCCGGATCCCTCGGTGTCGACCACCCTGACCCAGATGTAGTCGTCCCCGCCCCCGCAACCGTCGCTTAGCAACTCGAAATCTCCTTGCGGGCAGATGGTCACCCTCATGCCGTAACAGCTTGTTCCCCAGTCGGAGTCGCATTGGTCTATCATGCCGTACGCCGGTAATGCGATTGAGAGTATAAGAGAGAGTATCAGAATAGCCTTGGTCATTTTCAGATCCTCCTGCAGTGTTCACTTCATTATCAGGGGGACAAGTGAGATAATATCACATATGTGGGTTGTTTTCAACTAATTGCCTGTTTTCCCGGTTTTTCCGAAATACCGTCTTACGATTCCCAGCAATAAGAGAAGTGGCCCATAGAATGCAGCCGCAGCCGACACCGCTCCGATGTTACTACCGCTGAGCAACTGCACCCAGAGTCCAAACTGGTTGTCGCTGATAACATACGTCCAGGTCGAGGATGGCCTTCCGATGCCTTCCTTTTCCAGATCGATCTTGTCGTCTATAATAGAGAGAGAACGGAACGTTCGTATCACTCCCTCTTCTACGTTCTTTTCGAAATCGAGAAACTCTGAATGTATGATTTTCTGAAATTCAAATAATGGCGAATTTCCACTCACGCCTGTCAGATGGATTCCCTCCTTTATATCGGTTACAAACGCAAGGTGTTCGGCCCAGAGCCGGTCGATCTGGTAGAGGATGATCTGTCTTTCAACCTCATCCAATCGTTCCCTGCCGACAAGGTTTTCCAGTCTGCTATATTGAAGGCGGTCATTTTCACGGAGCAAGTTGGCCCGCAGACCCCCCAGTAGTATTTTTTGTCGATGCTGCTGTACCAGGCTCCTCTGTTTTTCGACGATATCTGAATATTTCAGAAGTGTTTTGCGGATCTCGAAGTTCTGGCCTTCGATGATTCGTTGTCCTCTGGATATTTCTCTATTTACTCGTGGGTCGGCCAATGGAGCATCCTGAGCGACATTTCGAAGTTTTTCCGGGAGAAGTTTTTTGATTCCATATCTCTGAACCAGGTTGTCCTCCAAACTCGTGAAAAAGCGGGTAGAGCCAGGATCCCCCTGACGGCCGGAACGTCCCCGAAGTTGATTGTCGATCCTCACGCTCTCGTGTCTGTTTGTTCCGATGACATACAAGCCGCCGAGGTTGATGACTTCGTCCCGTTCTTCTTCAGTCTCTCCGCCCAGTTTGATATCGACTCCCCTGCCCGCCATATTGGTGGAGATCGTCACAGTTCCGGGCCTTCCAGCCTGCGCTATGATATTAGCCTCCAATTCATCGTTTTTGGCATTGAGGACCCGGCAGGGGATTCCTGCCCTTTCGAGAGCGGAGGAGAGTTCTTCGGATTCTTCCACGCTGGCAGTACCGACGAGTACCGGCCGTCGTTCAACATGACACAGTCCTATCTCTTTTATCAGCGCTTTTGTCTTTGCTTCCAGGCTTGTAAATACGGAGTCTTCGTGATCCTTCCGTATACAAGGCAGATTTTGAGGAATAACAACGGTTTTCATATCATAAAACCTGTGGATCTCTGACGC
>JAHOYU010000030.1 GCA_019038625.1 Candidatus Latescibacterota bacterium
GTCTCTTCCCTGTTAGATCTTCCGATCAACACTTCCTGATCAAATGTTCTCCGCACGCGTCCAGCAACTGATTCACCAGTTTTCCCGCGGCGGCCTTCTCTTCACCCTTCCACCCTGTCATCGTCCCCTCTATTCTCTCAGATCCGTCTTCGGCCACCAGGACAGCACTGATCTGGAACTCGTCATCTTCGACGCGGCTCAGGGCACCCACCGACCTCCGCCCTCTTCCGGGGATCTCTCCAAGAAAAATCCTTTCGAGAGATACTTCGGCCCATGACGGCTGATGATTTATCTTTTCGACTATCGCTTTCACCCGTTTGTCACCACTTCTCGTGACGAGAGCCATGGCTCCCTGTCCCGCGGCGGGCATGCAAAGAGATGAAGTGAACACCTCGACTACACGGTCCTGGCAGGACAACGCTTCAACCTCCATGGCATCGACGACGAAGCCACCTATCTTTCCTTCCTCCATCATCCCGTTCAGAGATTCCACACCGCAGTCCATATCTACGAAAAGAAGGTCTGGCCTGTAGTACAGAAGCTGTCCCCTGCTTACCGGATCGGGAACCACGATCGGCATATCTTCGGGCTGTTCCTCCAGGATCAGCTCCTCATCCGAGACCAGCACGTTGTAGGGATTGCCCCTTGATGGAACGGCCCCTATCTCCAATCCATCACTCAATGGAAAAGGTATCTCGCTGGCACTGCCTATCACGATATCCAGTCGGCCCTCGCGTAACATCTTGAAAAGGCCTTTGATCTCAAGCGGTCCCTTTCCATTGATATTAGATCGGTTTTCCCTGAAATCATTTATATTACCGCAACCTGCCTCGGCAAGCATTTCGATGATTCTTTCGGCCCTGCGAATGGATGCCTTGTCAGGCCTGAATCCCACTGTGATCTTCTTGTCGTCGCTCAACCGGCTGCTCCCTCTGGATTGTAGTTATCACTGTTCAAAGGGGAAAACTATCATAGAGTTGTATAAAAGGCAACGGGAAAGCAGGAGTCAATCTTCGCGCGAAAGTATCCCGAGTGAAGACACTCCGTATTTACTGAGAACTTCGTCGACCTTCTCCATCGGAATATTGAATTTCACCATCTTCTTCAAAGCGACAGAGAAAAAGATGACCTCCAGCAGAACACTGATAACGAGTGCCGGAAGTGAAGCCATCATCGTCATGACTCCGAGAGTTGCGAAAACGGCCGATATCGACCAAAGGAGAAAATCCACTTTTCTCATCGAATTGAAATGGTAAAGCAGGACATGGTGAAGATGCATGTGATCCGCTTCGAAAGGTGGACGCCCTGTGAGTACACGTCTGAGAAACGCCAGCACGGTATCCATCAGTGGAATACTGAGTATGATGACGCACCCCGACATCCGATAGAAGATATCCTTTCCAGGCAGTAGCATGAGAAGTGAGATCAATCCAAACATAAGACCCAGGAAAAGGCTCCCGGAGTCTCCCATGAAGATTCTGGCCGGCGGAAAATTATACCTCAGAAACGCCATCGTCGAACCCGCGAGCACCACAGAAAGCGCTACTATGACCGGTTGGCCGAAAATATTCCCCGCCACGAAAAAAGCGAGTGCCGAGATAAAGGCGATCCCGGATGCCAGGCCATCTATCCCGTCTATTAGATTGAACGAAGTAGTCACGGCAAGCATCCAGACAGACGAAAGGCCAAAGGCTGCCAGGCCCATAGGAAGAGACATGCTGACAAGGCCGAAATGCTCAAGGAGCCCCAACCCGCCAGCTGACACGAAGAGTGAGACTGTTATCTGGAAAAACAGCTTATACATGTAGTGCAGACTTCTGAGATCATCGATGATCCCCAGAAGAAATGTGAGGAATCCACTGGCGATCAGTACAGGGACAAATACCCTGTCAAGTCTGCTTTCCGGCAGAAAAAACAGAAATACCGGTATCAGCGCAAAGAGTATGGCGCCTATTATCGCCACTCCTCCGATATGAGCTATCTCCCTGCTCGTCCTTCCATTCGGCTTTTCCAGCAACTTCCATCGCACCGCTATACCGATTGCGAGGGGCGTAAAGAAAAGACCCAGGATGAATGAGAGAACGAGGGGGACGATAATTCCTGCTGTCGTCAAGATCCACTCCCTTCTATCGTCTGAATAAGAATCGTTTATTGTGTATAGCAAGTCAAGAAGTAAGAGTGGCGACCTATCTACGGACACCAAAGAGAGGAGCCAGTATCTCCCTGATCTCGGCAAAGGTGATCGCTCTGGTGAGCACAAGCCCACCGGTGAATATCGATGCTATGACAGCTGCATGGGCAATCGCCGGCAATAAACGGTCCGGACTCTCGATCACTGACCTGTAGGTCAATACCACGATGACTCCTGTCATAAGACAGCGGACTATCCTGGACCAGTTGCCCTGCCTCCAGAAACCGGGCAGCACCTTCCACAGGGCCCTCAGCCCGAGTATCTCTACCGGCAGATATGAGAGAAGTGTGGATATGACCGCTCCGTCAGCTCCATACTTCGGAATAAGAGCAAGATTCAGCACGAAGTTGAGTATAGCTCCGGTAAAAGTTAATTTAGCATAAGTATCGGCTCTGTCAGCGGCGATCAATCCGGGCAATATCACTGAACCAATACTCCTCATCAGGATCAGCGGCAGAAACATCAGCAGTATCTTCGCCGAATCGGCGAATTCGATGGAGAACAAGCCGGTGATAAGCGGCATCGCCAGACAGCTGAACACAGTGATAACGCATACAGAATAGAAGACCGAGTTAATTATCGACCTGTCGATCAGGCTTCTGCACCTGTCGTGGTCGCCGGCTGCCCATCCACCGGCCAGCGCGGGCCTCAATATCATGACCAGGGCAAAGGTAGGGAAAAGACTCGTCTCAAGCAGATTCCTGGCTATCGAATATATCCCTACAGAGGCTGCTCCGTGAAAATATCCCAGCATCAGTTTATCGAGCAGAGAGTAGATCGTGACCGACGCTCCACTGATAGCCAGCGGAGCGCTCAACCGTAACATCTTTTTCCAGATCGGTCTTTCTATGCGAAAAACTGAACCGTTTCTGTAGCGGGCCAGGAGAATGGAGAAAATCAATATCGCCGGAATCAACGCGGCGGCCGTATATGCTCCCAGAATACCGCGGGGGCCGGCAGCAACATATATTACTCCAGCCACAAGGCCTGTCCTCAGGACAAACATCACTGTCCTCATGAGGAACAGCAGCCGGAATCTTTTCAGGCCCACAGCCAGAAGGCCCGTCAGTTCATTGATACTGACGGCGAGAATGAGCAGGGCACTGATCCTGAACAACGGTTCAAGCGCTTCCTCTCCGAAAAACATCGCGAACCATCGGGCGAAAAAAACCGTTATTACACATACCGGCAAGGTGAATAAAAGTCTCATCAACAGGCTCGTACTCACAGCAGGGCCGACAAGCTCCGGTTCCGATACGGAATATCCAGAGACCATTCTCGAAGCAGCTCCGTCAATACCGAATTTTGCGGGGATGAGAAGGATCGTCGCGAGCGCCATCGTCCAGTTGATCAGTCCGGCTGCTCTGGGGCCCATCCATCTGGCTATCAGGAGAGAAGCGATAAAGGCGCCTGCGAGCGGCAACGCCGTGGAACCGAACGTCCACATATATCCGGCCGCCAATGAGGACCCGTTTCCGGGCTTCCGGCTGCCAGTTGTATCAGTTGAATTCTTTTTCGAGTACATCAGCGATTCGTTCCGCGGTCCTGCCGTCCCATAGTGGAGGTATCCCGTGATCTCCAATACCATCATCGAGTATCCTCATGGCTTCGGATTCTACTTTTTCCGGGTCAGTGCCTGCAAGAACATTCGTACCCACTTCGATTGTGATCGGACGTTCTGTGTTCTCCCTGACCGTGATGCATGGAACACCGAGAACGGTGGTCTCTTCCTGTATTCCTCCCGAATCGGTGATGACCATCTTTGCCGTTTTCATCAACCTGAGAAAATCGAGATATCCCACGGGGTCGATCATCCTGAAACTCTCCGCCAGGCCGAAAGGAGGATCGGCTGAATCTATCATCTTCCTCGTCCTCGGGTGTACTGGAAAAATGACCTGGTGTCTCGCCGAAAGTCTGACAAGCATATCAAAGAGGGCGCGAAGTTCCTCCGGATCGTCGACGTTCGAAGGCCTGTGAAGAGTGACCAGGATATAATCGTTCTCCGTTAGAGAC
>JAHOYU010000031.1 GCA_019038625.1 Candidatus Latescibacterota bacterium
AGGTAAACCCCACCCGGTGAAAGACCAAATAGAAGAGGAGAAACGGCCCGTTTCGTCCGACTCTCGGGTAGGTCGCTCGAGGCCGATGGTAACATCGGTCCCAGATAAATGATCACCATCCTCCCGTTCAGGGAGGGGACAGAATCCGGCTTACAAGTCTGCTTCACCATTATTCGGAGAAGAAAATGATCCAGTGGATAGAACGAAAAATTGACATGGATGTTGCCCGGGAACTGGAGAGCAGTCTGGCACTGTCAATGATCGAGGCCCGGGTACTTGTCGCCAGAGGGATCATTGATACAGAAGTGGCATCGGCCTTCCTGAATCCATCATGGGACGACCTGCATGATCCGTTCATGTTTCTGGAGATGGAAAAGGCAGTCTCGATTCTTGGCGAATCGATTGACAAGGGCCGGAAGATCCTGGTGCATGGGGATTATGATGCTGACGGGATCAATGGTGCAGCGCTGATATACAGGGCACTGGCTGCTATTGGAGCGGACGTCCACTTCTTTGTTCCGGACAGGGCGAAGGATGGTTATGGCCTTGCTTCCAGGATGATGAGACGTGGCGTAGAAGCGGGATTGGAACTTGTGATCTCGGTCGATTGTGGGTCGAGTGACAGGGAAATAATCTCATTCCTTGCTGAAAATGGGGTCCGCACAATTATTACGGACCACCATGATATAAGCGATCGAATACCCGAAGCTGATGCTTTTCTCAATCCAAAGCTTCCTGGAGAGACATATCCGTTCAAAGATCTGGCGGGGGTCGGAGTGGCGTTCAAGCTACTGCAGGGTTTTCAGACTGTCATTCAGAAGGATATGGGGCTCACCGATCTTCTCGATTTTGTGGCTGTAGGAACTCTGGGAGATTATTCCCCGTTGACTGGGGAAAACCGGGCACTCGTTTCACTCGGGCTTGAAAAACTCGGCGAATGGAATCGTCCGGGTTTTGCAGCTCTGCGGCAGGCGAGCAACCTGGTAAGGAGCGGGTTTTCTGCGAAACAGGTCTGTTTCAATATCGTGCCACGATTGAATTCTCCGGGAAGGGTGGGAAGCGCAAGGGATGTCGTGGAGCTTCTCGTGACGGATGATAGTAGTAAGGCCGGAGCTATCGCGAGTGAGATCGAGACGATCAATTCCCTGAGAAGATCTCTTGATATTTTAGTCACTGAACAGGCTTCCCAGCTTGCTGATGTCGAGATGAAGAAGAGCAATCCGAACGCCCTTGTCTTTTCTTCCCCGGCGTGGCATGAAGGTGTAGTTGGAATAGGCGCTGCCAGACTCGCAGAGAAGTACTCTCTGCCATCGGCATTGATAGCTGTCAGGGGTAATTTTGGGAAGGGGTCGGCGAGGTCGGCTGGAATTGTCAATGTCAGGGAAGCACTGGAAAAGTGTTCTGAATATCTGACCGCCTATGGTGGACACCGGGAGGCTGGTGGCTTTACTGTTCCGGAAAATAAGATATATGATTTCACGAAATGCTTCGACAATGCGGTAAAAGAGATATCGGAACTTTCGGGCAGGGAAAGTGTTCAGGCCTACGATTCCAGGGCAGGTCTAAAAGATTGTGATATTGCCATGGCGAGGTCGATGGAGCGGATGGGGCCTTTCGGTCCGGGAAATGAAGAGCCTCTTTTTCTGATAGAGAGGCTTAAAGTCTTGCCAGGGGCAAAGATAGTGGGCAGCAGCCATATAAAATTTGATGCAGGGGATGGGGATAGTAACAGGGGAAGTTTTATCGGGTTTTCTCTGGCGAGAGCCTGGAATCCTGTCGATCTGGCCGGGAAAATGGTAGATGTACTGGCCAATCTCAGTATAAATCAGTGGAATAATAGAGAGAACCTGCAGTTGATAGTAAGAGGAATACGTATCAGGGAAAGTGGGGCGGATTGAGGGTAGTCATTCAAAGGGTAAGACGTGCAAATGTGGAAGTAGGGGGTACTGAGGTCTCATCGATCGGACAGGGCATCCTTGCGCTTGCCGCATTCAGGAAAGATGATAGCGATGAAGAGCTTGCCTGGATGGCCCGGAAATGTCTGGAATTGAGAATATTCGAAGATGATGAGGGCAAGATGAACCTTTCCTTGACGGATGTGGGGGCTGAACTCCTGGTCGTTTCCCAGTTCACCCTTTATGGTGATTGCAGGAAGGGAAGAAGGCCTGACTACACCGACAGTGCGCCTTCAAGCGAGGCAGCCGTGCTTTATCGTCGGTTTATCGAGATCCTTGAGTCTCATTATCCAAGAGTGTCGGAGGGAGTTTTCGGCGCTCATATGAATATTGCGCTGTTGAACGATGGGCCTGTGACTATGGTCCTCGACAGAGATCCTCTGTGAAGCGACTCCATTATCTCAGGAGGTGACTATTTTTGAACCCTTTTCTTTCAATGGAAGTTCAGAGCAACCTCGTTCTGGCATCTGCCTCACCGAGAAGAAGAGAGATCCTGTCCTCGCTGGGGTTTGAGTTCGAAGTGATTCCTCCTGATGTCGATGAGAATGAGGTGTTCTGGAAAGATCCTGAAAAGATCGTGACTCTCCTGGCAGAGCTGAAGGCTGTGGATGTTCAGTCCGGAAAGCCCAGAAAGACCGTTATAGGAGCAGATACTATTGTTGTCTGTGAAGGAACGGTTCTGGGAAAGCCTGGCAGCAGGGAAGAGACAGTAAAGATGCTGCAGATGCTTTCGGGCTGCTCGCATGAAGTGCTGACGGGGATCGCCGTCGCGACTCCACCAAATATCCGTCTGGTGGAAGTAGAGACGACAATGGTACAGTTCAGAGAATTGTCCAGGAGTGAGATTGAAAAGTACGCGGATATGGATGAACCGAGAGACAAGGCTGGAGCATACGCGATTCAGGGCCATGCCTCGGTTTTTGTTGAACGGATCGAAGGATGTTATCTGAATGTCGTAGGGCTTCCGGTCCAGAGGCTTTTTAAAATGTTCCGTAAACTCGAGAATGTTATACCACGTTGAAAAAGGATGGATGCAGGATTGAAGACCTTTGAAAAAGAATATGGATTCCAGACCTCAGGTGATGGGACTATTGTAGATATTACCGGTTTTCTCAGAGAGGCTGTTCAGGAGAGCGGTATCCTTACCGGGCAACTCTCGATTATCACTCCTGGATCGACAGCCGGAATAACGACGATGGAATATGAGCCGGGCCTCCTCAGGGACATCCCGGAATTCCTGGAAAGGATCATACCATCGAATGTAGGCTACGAACATGACGCGACATGGGGAGATGGTAATGGGTTTTCCCACCTCCGCTCATCCCTTGTCGGGACTTCGATGACAATCCCTGTCAGCAGCGGACAACTGGTTCTCGGTACCTGGCAGCAGGTAGTCTTCCTTGATTTTGATAACAGGGAGCGCAGCAGGCGTGTTCATGTGAACCTGATCGGAGAATAGGTGATGACCCTTATAGATACCGTGGATTATACCTGTGGCAGGGTTAGGATAATCGATCAGACCCTGCTTCCCGGGAAGGATATTCGGCTCGATCTTGATTGTGTCGAGGATGTTGCCGATGCGATCAGATCGCTGAAAGTACGCGGTGCGCCGGCTATCGGGATAGCTGCCGCATACGGGGTCCTTCTGGAACTCGAGAATATTCTTGCAGAAGGTGGTGTCGACGGGAAAGGATTCATCTTTGACAGGGCGTCGGGATTCGATCCGGAACGGGTGAAAGGGTTGGATATCGGCTTATGCAGGGACAGGCTCATCACGGCAATCGAGAAACTGGCACTGACCAGGCCGACCGCGGTAAACCTTTTTCAGGCCCTCGACATGATGCGTCTGGCGGTGGAGAGTGAGGAACCTTCCCCGGAAGCATATTGTGGGAAAATTGCAGGCGAGGCTTTTCGTATTCATGAAGAAGAACTTGAAGTCGAAAGGCGCATAGGACTGAACGGAGCCCGACTGATCAGCGATGGCATGACTATTCTGACTCACTGCAATGCGGGTGGGCTTGCCACAGCAGGCCTGGGGACGGCTCTTTCAGTTATATACAGTGCCTCGGACCAGGGGAAAAAGGTGAAAGTATTCGCTGACGAGACCAGGCCATTGCTCCAGGGCGCCCGACTCACGGCTTACGAACTTGAGAAAAACGGGATCGATACGACTGTCATCTGCGACAGCGCGGCCCATCCGTTGATAGCCTCGGGAAAGGTGGATATTGTGATCACGGGCGCCGACAGGATCGCAGCAAACGGCGATACAGCTAACAAAATAGGGACGTTCGGGTTGGCATCGACTTGCGACAGGTTCGATATACCGTTTTTTGTGGCGGCCCCGCTTTCCACATTCGACCCGGCTACCCGATCCGGAGAGGGGATAGTTATTGAAGAAAGGTCCGGGACCGAGTTGACACATTTTAATGGAACCAGAATCGTTCCGGAAGGGGTCCATATATACAATCCGGCGTTTGATGTGACGCCTTCCGACCTCATAAGTGGGATAATCACTGAAAAGTCGGTCATCCGCGCTCCATACGGGGAAAACATCAGACAATTGTTCATTTCCACCGACAAATAGCTGGACCAGTATTTTTTCTGTCGGATAATTTTAGAAGTCCATTAAAGAAACTTGACAGACAGGCGGAAGCCGTTTATATTTTGGTACTTAATTTTCCTGGGCGAAGTGTGCTTTTTGGAGGAGCAGGATGCAAAAGACTACAATATTGAAAGATGGAGAATTCGAAAAAAACTGGTATTTTATCGATGCGAGCGGTAAGACGCTTGGAAGACTCGCAACCAGGATTGCTACGGTCCTTAGGGGCAAACACAAACCGGGTTATTCACCTCATATGGATATCGGTGATTTCATCGTTGTTGTTAATGCTTCGAAGATACATGTCACTGGTAACAAGCGAGAGGACAAGCAGTACTGGTCACATACCGGTTATCCCGGAGGGCTCAAGCTGATCAGTTTCAAGGAGAAGATGGAAAAGGATCCCACATTCGCGGTGAAAAATGCCGTTAAAGGTATGCTCCCGCATAATAAACTCGGTAGAAGGCTTCTCAAGAAACTCAAGGTATATGGTGGTACTGAGCATCCTCACAAGGCTCAGCAGCCAGAACCTCTTGAATTCTGATATGCCTGATCGATAACCAGATCGTCTTTAAACAGATGGAAGGAGGTGTACGATTTGACGAAAGAAGTATTTCATACGGTAGGGAGAAGAAAATCAGCCGTTGCACGTGTCTACATGACTGAAGGCAGTGGCAAGCTGACCGTAAATGGTGATTCCCTCAGGGATTATATGAAGAGGGAAAGCCTGACACTGTTAGTCAAGCAGCCGCTTGAAGTCTCCAATACCGTGGACAAGTTCGATATCAGGGCTACTGTGAAAGGTGGCGGCACAGCCGGGCAGGCTGGAGCTATCAGACTGGGTATTGCGAGAGCGATAATACTTACTGACGATTCTCTCAGGAAGGTTCTGAAATCCGGTGGATTTCTAACTAGAGATCCCAGGGAAAAAGAAAGAAAGAAGTACGGTCAGCCCGGAGCCAGGAAGAAATTCCAGTTCTCCAAGCGTTAGGCCGGAATTCACACATCTCCTATCGGTCCTTGGTGTCCTTTCGAGGATTGGATCGGTTCAGTAGGGGATGGAGGATAAACCAGAAGGAGTAACCCCGTGAACGTACAGATCAAAGATCTGCTCGAAGCGGGCGTTCATTTCGGGCACCAGACACGTCGTTGGAACCCAAAGATGAAGCCCTACATATATAAAGAGCAGAGTGGCGTATATATTATAGATCTCCGTATTACTCTCCAGAAACTCCAGAAAGCATACGATATGCTGGTCGATATCGCGGCGCAGGGAAAGACCTCGCTCTTTGTCGGGACAAAACGTCAGTCGAAAGAGAGCGTAAAGGAGGACGCCGACCGTTGTGATATGTATTATATCAATGAACGATGGCTCGGCGGGACGCTTACAAATTTCAAGACGATCAGCAATAGCATAGCCAAGCTCGATGACATGGAAGCGATGGAAAAGGACGGACGAATCGAGCAGCTGTCAAAAAAGGAAAGGCTGGATCTCGAGAAGCACAAACAGAAGCTTCTGAAGGTACTCTCCGGTATTCGCAAGATGCAGAAGATGCCGGCTTGTATAATCGTTTTCGACACGAATAAGGAAGCGATCGCGATCAGGGAAGCCAGAAGGCTCAAGATCCCTCTCATCGGTCTTGTCGATACTAATAGTGATCCCAACGACGTAGACCTGGCGATTCCCGCGAATGATGACGCGATAAGGTCCATCAAACTGTTCACCAAGACTCTCTCGGACGCGATTATCGAGGGCAGGTCGAGATATTTGAAGAACAAAGATTTTATGGACAATAAAAAGAAGAATACGCCGCCTGACAATTCTGCCACATCCGGGAAAAAAGCCGAGACACAAAAGGCAAAACCGGATGCCGGTCCAGAAAAGGGCAAGGCTGAAAAATAGAAAGTCACTGGAGGATGGATCAATGGAAATAGCACCCAAACTTGTAAAAGAACTCAGGGAAATGACCAACGCAGGGATGATGGATTGCAAGAAAGCTCTTCTGGAAACGGAAGGGAACATCGACGAAGCCGTCAAATTTCTGCGTGAAAAAGGTCTTGCATCTGCTGCCAAGAGAGCGCACAAAGAAGCTAACGAGGGGAAGATATTCTCTTATATTCATAGTAATGAGAAACTCGGCGTGATGGTCGAACTGAATTGTGAGACCGATTTCGTTGCCAAAACGGAAGACTTTATTGCTCTTGGCAAGAACATCGCAATGCAGGTGGCTGCTGCCAGCGCTCTAGTAGTAAAGAGAGAGGATCTGTCGGCCGAAGTAATCGAGAACGAGAAAGAGATCTTCAGGAATCAGGCAATTCAGTCCGGAAAACCCGAGAAAGTTCTGGATAAAATCGTTGAAGGCAAACTTGAAAAGTTCTACCATGAGACTGTTCTTCTCGATCAGCCGTTCATCAAGGACGATAAGGTGACAGTGGAAGAGCTTCTCAAAGAGACGATCGGAAAACTCGGTGAGAACATGGTAATCAGACGTTTTTCCCGGTTCCAATTGGGAGAGTGAATATCCTGAACGTTAATATGTTGATTATCTGAGCGTTATAAGATGGCGCGGGAGGCTGTTACCTCCTGCGCTTTTTTATGGAAGGAGTAATCGATGGCAGGTCGCCCGAAAGTCAGGAGGCTGCTCCTAAAAGTCAGCGGAGAAGTTTTTGGCGGCATCGAACAGAGCATTAACCTCGATATGGTGGAAGAATTTGCTTCTGAACTCAAGGATGCCCGCGCGACGGGAGCTGAACTGGCGGTCGTCGCAGGAGGCGGTAATATCCTGAGGGGTTCGATGCTCAGCGGGAAGACAGTCAGCAGAGTATCGGCAGATTACATGGGAATGCTGGGTACAGTGATAAACGCGCTGGCCCTGCAGGGCGCTCTGGAAAAAATGGGAATCGAAGCCAGGGTGATGACTCCTTTCGCGATAGGGCAGGTATCGGAAAATTTCGTCAGGAGAACGGCCCTGTATCATCTTAGTGAGGGAAGGATCCTGGTTCTGGCAGGTGGAACGGGAAATCCTTATTTTACAACTGATACTGCGGCAGCTCTAAGAGCTGCTGAGATCGGTGCGGATGTCCTTGTCAAGGGGACGAAAGTAAAAGGTATCTATGACCGTGATCCCGTGAAGAATCAGGATGCCACAATGATCGAAGAGTTAAGTTATTCCGAAGTACTCAGAGACGATCTGAGAGTGATGGATGGGACGGCTGTTGCTCTCTGCCGGGATAACGAGATTCCGATCATCGTGTTCAATATCAGGGAAAAAGGTAACCTGAATAAAGTACTCGAAGGTGAGAAAATCGGTACTATTGTCAAGTGAGGAGGAATGAGATGGATCTAGTCGATGCGATCTTCAAAGAAGCCGAAGAACATATGAATAAATCAATTGAGAACGTTGAGGCAGAGCTGGCCTCAGTCAGGACGGGAAAAGCTTCACCTTCCCTCCTGGACAGTATCAGGATTGACTACTATGGTTCTATGGTCCCACTTAACCAGGTTGCAAATATCGCTATTCCCGACCCTAAACTCATAACAGTACAGCCCTGGGAAAAACCTATGGTGGCCGAAATAGTCAAAGCAATACAGTCATCGAATCTCGGGCTGAATCCACAGAGTGACGGAAATTTTCTCAGGATTCCTCTTCCACCGCTTACGGAGGAAAGAAGACTCGAACTTGTCAAGACTGTGAAGCATATGATCGAAGAGGGAAAAGTCGCGATCCGGAATATTCGAAGAGACGCGAATGACAAATTGAAGAAGCTTGAAAAAAACCATGAGATACCAGAGGACGATCATCATCGTTACCAGAAAGAGATTCAGGAATTGACGGACAAATCTATCGAAGATCTGGATAAGGTGTCCAGCACCAAGGAAAAAGAAATAATCGAATTCTGAGTATCGCCGGATATATACGGCAGAATGGATGATCGATGGATCTGGATAAGGAGATCGCCGCACTAAAGGGCGATCCGAGGCTGCCCGACCATATCGCAATAATAATGGATGGAAACGGCAGGTGGGCAAAACAGCGTAAATTGCCTCGTATAGCAGGACACCGGGCCGGTAGGAAATCGGTGAGATGCGTTGTGCGCACTGCCGCTAAACTGGAGATTCCAGTCCTTTCCCTGTACACATTTTCTCTGGAGAATTGGACTCGTCCCAAACGAGAGGTCCAGAGCCTTATGACGTTTCTCAGGAACGTATTGAGCTCTGAATATCTGGAACTGAATGAAAACAATATCAGGCTCAGGGCTATGGGTAGACTCGAGCTTCTTCCCGAGGTGACCAGGAAGGAACTTGAGAAGACGATCGAGAAACTTTCTGATAACGATGGCATGATCCTGAACCTTTGCCTCAGTTACAGCGGTAGAGCCGAGATCCTGGACGCAGTAAACAGGATCACGGAGGATACCATAAGTGGTAAAATCCAATCCGGCGAAATAGATGAAGAAACATTCAGAAGATACCTCTATTCACCAGACCTTCCTTATCCTGACCTGTTGATCAGAAGCAGTGGAGAACTCCGGGTAAGTAACTTCCTGTTGTGGCAGATCGCATATTCGGAGATATTTGTGACGGACCTGTTCTGGCCGGATTTCAGAGAGGAACATCTGCTGGTTGCAGTAAACGATTTCATGGAGCGTGAGAGGCGGTTCGGAGGGGTGAAGAGTCGGAAATGAACGGTGCCGGATATCATAAAGACGAAAAAGAAAGAAAGACTCAGGGGGGGAAATCCAACTCGTTGTTTCTCCGCATAATCATGTCCGCCATCTTTCTTCCATGCCTTTTTATCATTGCATGGAGGGGTGGAATATACTACCTGATATTAATTGACATCATTATCCTTGTAGGTCTGTTGGAATTTTACAGGATGATGGAAGTCAAGGGGTTGTCTCCATACAAGACTATCGGGATAATCAGCGGTGTCGCTCTCCCATGGTATATATTCTTTCAGCAGGGTATATACGTAAACTTTCTTCTGAGTATTATATTTATCGGCATCATGCTGATGGAACTTGCCAGAAGAGAAAAGGGACTTGCAGTATATCACATTTCCGTTACTGTTTTCGGTGTTCTCTATGTAGCCTGGCTTGGGAGCCATCTTGTACTTTTGAGGGAGCTTCCACTCATCAAGGGGATGGACTACAGGTACGGATATTACTTCGTAATAATGACCTTTGCATTGACGTGGTGCTATGATACAGGCGCCTATACGATCGGCAGGCTATTCGGTAAACACAAACTTTTTCCATCTATATCGCCGGGGAAGACTATTGAAGGGGCTCTGGGTGGGCTGGTCTTCTCAATCGCGGGAATACTGATCGTCAGGTACACATTGGTCACTTTTCTCGGGATTTATGAAGCCATAGGGCTGGCATTCATGGCTTCAATCATCGGACAACTGGGCGACCTGGTCGAATCAATGCTGAAACGTGATGTGAAGATCAAGGATTCATCAGGAGCGATACCAGGGCACGGTGGAGTCCTTGATAGATTCGATTCTCTGCTATTTACGGCGCCTATGATCTATTATTTTTTAAAATATTTCATTCTCGAATAAGAAGGTCTTCTTTGAAAAAGGTATTGATTCTCGGATCTACAGGATCGATAGGAAAAGCAGCGCTGGAGATAGCTGGGGCAGGTATAGGAGATATCGAGATCGTAGGACTCGCGGCGGGTAGAAACGTTGATTTACTCGAAAAACAACTCATCAATTTCCCGAAGGCGAGATTTACTGTCAGGGATGATGATATTCTACCCGGACTTCTTTCTTCACAGGAGTCTTTTGCAGGAAGACTTGTGGGGACCGGCTCATCTGGTATCGAGAATATGATCCGGGAGACAGATCCTGATCTGGTCGTAAATGCTCTCGTAGGGATAGCCGGCCTGATGCCTACTATCACATCTCTTGAATGCGGATGCAGTGTGGCCCTCGCGAACAAGGAGAGTCTTGTCACGGGAGGTGGTCTGGTAATGGGAATGGCTGGCAAGGACGGAGAAAGGATAATTCCTGTCGATAGCGAGCACTTCTCTCTGAGCAGATGCCTGTCGGGTAATCGAGACAAGACGACCGAGCTTGTTCTGACTGCTTCCGGGGGACCCTTTTTCAAAAGGGATCCGAAGACACTGGCAGATGTGACCCTCGAACAGGTCCTTGCCCATCCGACATGGAATATGGGCAAGAAAGTGACAGTTGATTCGGCGCATATGGTCAACAAGGGACTGGAGGTCATCGAGGCACACTGGCTGTTTAATTTTCCAATAGATGATATCAAAGTTGTCATACATCCACAGTCTATAGTACATTCTCTGATCAGGATGAGGGATGGTTCGCTTCTTGCACATCTCAGTCCTCCAGATATGAGATTGCCGATAATGAACGCGTTCTTCTTTCCCGAAGTCAGGGAGTTTCCATGGAATGAGCTGTCGTTCGATGAACTCTGCAGTCTCGAATTTCATCCGCTGGAGCGGGGAAGGTTCAGAGGGTTTGAACTGACCGTCGAGGCGATGAGGACCGGAGGTTCGGCTCCTGTTGTACTAAACGCTGCGGACGAGATGGCCGTGTCAAATTTTCTGTCAGGCCGAATAGGGTTCCTGACGATAATTGAATGGATAGAGGAAGCTCTCTCAGCGCATTCCCCGGCAATAATAGAGTCGGTCGGAGATGTCCTTGAAGCTGATAGATGGACAAAAGAATTCCTGTTAGATAAATATGGCGGGATAGAAGGAGTTACGGAGGAAACATGCTACTGACGATAGCCGCATTTTTGTTTGTCCTGAGCATCGTGATACTTGTGCATGAACTGGGTCATTTCCTGGTTGCCAAGATGAACGGGATATATGTAATCACTTTTTCCTTGGGTTTTGGCCCGAAGATACTGAAGTTTAAGTGGGGAGAGACTGAATATGCCATATCGGCGCTTCCTTTTGGTGGATATGTGAAGTTTGCCGGGGAGGATGCTGACGAGGGCGGCGAAAAAGATAGTGACAAAAAGGTCCCTGAACTGGATATTCCAGAGCACCGACTCTACAGGAACAAGAATCCTTATCAGAGGATGTCTGTCGTTCTGGCCGGACCGGTTATGAACGCAGTTCTGGCGCTTCTGCTATACATATTCAATATATGGTCACAAGGGATATTTGTCAGAGAGCCTGATTCGATAATCAGCGGAATAGTGGAAGGATCACCGGCCGCGGAGGCGGGGTTTCTCCGTGGAGATAGAATTATCGAGATCAATAATAGTGGACTCGATAAGGATTCGCAGATCAGCGATCTTGTCGTTTACGAAGAGGGCATACGGTCCACTTTCAAGATCTTGAGAGCTGAAGAGACACTGACAGTCTCTGTGGTACCTGAGTGGAACGAAGAAGCCGGCAGGCTGACCCTCGGAATCTTCTCGTCAGGCCCTGCAAAGATCGGTGACGTAAAGAAAGACAGCCCGGCTGAGGAAGCAGGGATAAAAAGGGGCGCGGAGATAATCTCCATCAACGATACACTCGTATACACCTATATAGAAGTGGCAGAGAAGATATATTCCCAGAACGGGATTCCCATGAAATTCACATGGAGACAGGACGGAGAAGTTCTTTTCGCGATGATAACTCCGACCGGGATGGATGCTCCCTCGCAGGGAGAAAAACTTGATGTGGTCCAGGTCGGAGCGATAGGTATAGGAGAGTATTATGACAAGGTCCCTGTATCATTCAGCCAATCAGTTGTTTATGGTACAAGGGCTTTCAATAATCTTTTCCTCTCGATAATTGATTTTCTGGGAAAACTTGTCTCGGGCAAAGCTACCTTGCGAGCTGTGGGCGGCCCCATCAGGGTGGGAGTGATGGCTGGCGATATGATCAGGTGGGGATTCAGCTATCTGATAAATTTCCTGGCGTTCTTTTCGATGAACCTTGCCATATTCAACCTTCTACCAATACTTCCTTTCGACGGGGGACATTTTGTCCTGTTCCTTCTGGAAGGTACGACTGGCGTGAAACCTAGTCCGAAGGTCCAGAATGTGATGCTACAGATAGGATTCTATATACTGATCGGATTGATGGCTTTTATTTTATTCCTGGATCTTTTTAACCTTATGAGGTGAGTCTCACTGTTTTCTGTCGACTAGTTCGGAGATTCTCCCAAAGACGGCAAGCCACCTTTCAGGGTCTTTCTCGAGTTCGACGAGAATGGCCCTGATCCTTTCTTCATCGACTTCCTTGCGGAGTTCTGCCCATTTTTTTGTGCTATCGGATGGATTCTCTTGGAGATTTTTCTCTAAATCATTTATTTTCATATAGAGTTGGACGATATATCGTTCATCCGGGGAGAGGGTGCTGCTTTTCTCGGAGACAGTTTCCTTCGGTTTTGAACAACCGATGGTAACGACGATGAGGGCAGCACAGAATGTGAGGATCATGGGGTGTCGAAAGATCAGCGAGAATCGATGGAATAGCCCGGCCCGGGTATGCCTGTGGTCGATTTGTTCACTGCTTTCTGATAGTTCAGCATCTCGTTTCATTATCATATATAACAATATCAAAGTGGATGATGTCAATCGTAATGGTATGGAATAAATACAAATTATCTTCGATCAAGCTCCAATCGGCTTGTTTGATGGTCATCGCGCTGGTTGTACTCTCCGTACCTCTTTCTGCAGATGATTTCGGAGCAGATCTTCCCTCTGTAGAAAAAATCATCATTCTCGGAAACAAGTCATTCGAAGACAAGGTTTTGAAAAAAAGGATGAGGACCAGGGAATCGGGGTTTTTCAGTTTCTTTAGAAAACCGTCTTTCAGGAGAGATTTTTTAAGACGAGACATTGAGGCTGTCAGGACCTTTTATCACATTAATGGTTTCTTTGATGCGTCGGTGTCGATTGAGTCGGTCGAAAGGGATGAAAGTAACAATAGCGTATCGATCAAGATAATGATAAACGAGGGTCCACAGACAATGATACGTCACCTGTCGCTGAGCCGGAATTCGTTGATTGAAGATAAAGAATTACGAAAAGGCCTGAGATTGACAGAAGACAAGCCGTACAATCCGATCCTGGTCAACGTAGATAAGTATACGATTTTCAGTAAATATTTCGAAAGAGGGTATCTGGGAGCCATGGTCTCATGCGAAACTGTCGTAGATTCCACACGAGTCGACATATCATGGAAGATGGATCCGGGAAATCCGATCAAGATCAAAGATATTCATATTTCTGGTAATAGTTCCGTGGTAGAAAGGCTGATTAGGCGAGAACTCCGGGTCCGAAGCGGAGAATATTTCAACCTTGCAAAAATCGTAGAGAGCAAACAAAACCTGTACGATACCGGTTGTTTTACATCGGTGGAAGTAGAGCCCAGAGCACTCGATATTGAGAGGGGGAGTGTTGATCTGCACCTCCAGGTCCGTGAACGGAAGATGGGGTATGTAGAGACCGGACTTGGTGTGGGGAATGTCCATGCTAACAGAGTTTTTGCGGAGTGGGGTCAGAGAAATGTGCTGGGCAGAGGGTATGCTTTGAATATCAAAAGCGAATTCGCTTTCAGTTTGTTCCGTGAAGGTGATTACTCGCTAGACAAGATGGATCTCGAGAATAAATTCGAGAGGCATGAGGGAGAGCTGGTCTTTCCCCATATTTTTTCCACCTGGAACACATTTTCAATTGGAGCCTTTTACGAACGCGATGCTACGGTGGAACCGATCGTTGTGGAGGCGGTCAGTTTCAATGGGACGGTTTCCAGAAGGTTTTCACGCCACACTTCCTTTCTGCTCGGATATTTTTATGAGAAAGTGCGTAGAGAGGAGGTCCTGGATGAAAAGGAAAAATCCAGACGTCGCTCTATCGATGCCACATTCAGGAGAGATACGCGAGATTTCTATTTCAATCCGAAGCATGGACATTATATCGCTTTTGAAAACAGAATGGCAGGTGGGATCCTGGGGGGCGAAGATAATTACTATTCTATAATTCCGTCTTATCAGGAGTATCGGACGATAGGTGAGAGTACAATTCTCGCGTACAGGATAAGAGCCGGGTATGCCAGGGCTTTTGGGGACAGCAAGGAAACGGGGTTGCCTGTGGAAAGTAGATTTTTCCTTGGTGGAGGCAACTCGGTGCGTGGATATGAGGAAAACTCTCTGGGACCTGTCGGCAGCACTGGAGAATCCAAGGGCGGGAATGTGATGATACTGACCAACCTGGAACTGAGATTCCCTGTTCCTTATATCTCGAAATTCAATTTTGGTGGTGCTGCTTTTATAGATGCAGGTAATTCATGGGATGGACTTGAACAGATCTCACTGGACGACTTCAGCCTGGTCCGTGAAAAGACCGAAGTCATGCCCGATGATTTCAGGGTGAGTGTGGGATTTGGAATTAGATATTACACTCCTGTAGGACCGATCAGGATAGACCTGGGATTCCCGCTGGTAAGGTCGGCAGATATGGATTTTGATTACCGGGTTCATATGAGCCTGGGGCAGATATTCTGACAGGGAGCTCTGGATTTGGTAAAAAGAATACTTAAATCAAAAATCACTTCCTGGATATCGCTGATAATAGCTTTGTCAATGACAGCGATTATTGTTCTTTTGTTGATATTTCGCACCGATTTCTTTGCCCTCAGAGCAAGTCAGATGCTCACAAAGTACTTTTTTGCAGGCACCAGTTTTTCTCTTCATATTGATCGTCTTTCCGGAAATCCTCTGAAGAATGTTACCTTTGATGGGCTGTATGTAAGGTTTAACGGGGCTGACTATTCGTATGATGTAGTCCGAATAGAGAGATTCCAGTGTGAATATGAGCTGAATACGATGTTCAGCATGAATCCAGTAATCAAGACTATCATCTTCGAAAAGCCGCATATATGGATAAAACCGGACACTTCTGGAATCAACATATTTCCGCACTCCCGGGGTGGCAGGACCGGCACTAACCCTTCTTTTGAAATCCGCAGATTTGTTATAAGAGAGGGACAGTTTATATATCAGGGGCCGAAGATGGCCGATGCGGTCAGGAGAATCGATTTGGACGGTCGCCTTACTTCTGATAGCGACGGTTTGAAGATCAATATAGAAACCGGTAGCGGAGAAGATATCAGAAGAATGCTGTATTTCAGGAATATTAATGGAAGCGTGCAATGGAGTAACGATGATGGTGACCCGGATCGAGGTAGTGGGGGGATTCTGCGGCTTGAAGATCTTTTTCTCGAACTCGATGAATCCACAATGATAGTCAATGGCACAGTTGATCCGGATTCGATGTTTTTCGATCTGAATGTAGCGGCAGAACCTCTGGAAGTCGAAGAGATAACCAGAGCTCTCGGGATACAGACGACACAATATGGAGAACTGCAGGGTGCGCTGGCTGTAAGAGGAGTACCAGGAACCCTCGATATCAGAGGTATGGTCAACGGTATTTTCTCGGGGTACGCACTGGAATCATTCCGGATCGATATGTCATGGAAGTCTCCTGTCCTTCACATGAACAGGGGCTGGGGTAGATTTAATGGTTCGGAGATCGATGGAACAGGTGAAATGATCCTTGGAGATGATAGCTCCGTATCCCTACAGCTTGATGTAAAAGAACTCGATCTTTCCGCAGGGTTTGTCAGGGGAGCGAATTTGCCGGAGACTATGCTGAATGGATCGATAAGCATGGATTACGGTCCCGCTCCGGCCGGATTGCGGTTCGATCTCGACCTTCAGGAGGGTCATTTCAGGGAGATCCCCTTTGATAGCGGCAAAATCATAGGTGGGTTTATAGCGGATACCATAACATTCCATTCCATCATCCTCGAATCTCCCACACACGATATAAGGTCGGATGGCTTGATTACGACAAGCGGTGGAATGAGGTTCTATTTTGACCTGAACGCTGCCAGTCAGGATTCACTCTTTCCGTATTTCGGAATTGAAGAGTACAGGGCAGATGTGTCGTTGAACGGGATCTGGGAAGGGAATCTGAAAGAGTGGGATCTAATAGCGAATGGAGAGTTTTCGGATCTTGAATACAGATTCACTTCTGTGTCGGAAGGCGATATCAAATTGATCCTGAGGAGAGGAGAATCCAGCAAATTCCTCATGGAGATGGAAGGAGACACATGTTACATAGGACCGATCCCTTTCGATGACGTGGTGCTGTCTCTGGAATATATGAACGGAACCACCGATATCAAGAAGCTGTTACTTTCTCGACCTGGATTCTCTGGTGAAGCAAGTGTTTCGGTCCATTCTGATGACGGGATAGTGTCCATTCTTGTGCAAAATGCCGAAATCACCGCTATGGGAGAGGATTGGATGAGTGGAGGAGACCCGGGAATCACTCTGGAAAGCGGTAAAATCGATTTTTATGACATGCAACTGCATTCAAAGATGGGGGCACTCTATCTTGACGGCAATTATGATAGCAAGGAAAGGATGATAGATGGTGTCTTGCGTTTCGAGAGACTCGGATTGTCACTTATCGAGGAGACGGGGATAGTGTCATTTCCTCTCAGGGGAAGAAGCCTGGGCAGTTTGAGTCTGAGTGGATCCATTGATGATCCCTCCCTTTTGATAGATTTTTCAACTGGCCCGGCGGTCGTTGACTCAATAGACATAGACGGTATCAGACTCACGGCAGAATATTCGGATGGCAAGACAGCCATTGATACAATGAGTGTTGTTTCTCCGGGAGGAAACCTGTTTCTTTCGGGTTCTCTGTCAGGGTTGAGATACGTTGAGGCTTTTAGAGGCAGTGGCAGCGGATTGGACGAACTGGTCCTGGACATACAGACCGAATGTGACAAGCTGGAGATGGAACCTTTTCTCCGGATGACAGACAGATCATTTTTTGACGGTGGAAAGTTTACCGGTACTATCTCGGTTAGGGATTCACTGGTACATCCATCGATAAATATGGAAGGAACAATAGATAGTCTGGCTTCAGATCCGATCACTCTGTACGGTGTCCGTCTCGACGCGTCTGTGGACAAGGAAGGGTTCCTGATGGAAGGGAGCCTTCTCTGCCCTGGAGGAAAAGAAGGTTTATTCAATGGGAAGATACCAGTCGAGGAATCGGACTGGTTCTATTCCCCTGCCGGGAACGAACCGCTATATCTCGAACTGAATATGGAGGAGAGTGATCTTGCAGATTTTCCAGAAATGACTGAGGTGGTCGCTGAAGCAGATGGCAGGTATTCGGTCGGACTCAGGATAGACGGGACTTTCAATGACCCGAAACTCCATGGAGAACTTAACCTTTTTGACGGTTCTTTCCGATTTTCCGGGATGGAAGAAAGATTCAGGGATGTCAACGCAAAAGTGATACTGGAAGATACACTTATAACCATATCATCGCTCGCTGGCCGCGAGGGGCGCGATGGTACATTCGATTGCGGAGGAACGATCATCCTTGATGGATGGAGACCATCCAGATACGACCTGACAGCCCATCTGGATAAATTTCTCCTGGCAAGTATCACTGACATAATGGCGATTGTTTCAGGAGACCTGAAAGTAGGTAATCTGGAACATGAGGGGCGCCTTGTCCCATCTATTACGGGGATGCTGGATGTCAACAGGGCGGAGGTCTATTTCGACATAGGAGAATTCTCATCGACAAGCACAAAAGGGACAATGGAGGCCCCCAGCTGGTTTGCGGAAATTGAACTGGAAGCAAGAGGGAATACATGGATAAAGACTCCTGACGCAAATGTCGAGATGCAGGGGAATGTTACCATCCACCACGATCGCAGAGGGACATATCTCAGAGGTAAACTGAATCTGATCAGGGGTTGGTATAATGTGTACAATAACAAGTTTCGTGTAAAAGCAGGAAAACTTGAATTCGTTCATGCCGAGAGCATGAGGCCGATAGTAGATATTGAGGCAGAGACTGTCGATCCGGAAGGCAGAAAGATATACCTGATGCTTTCCTGGCACCAGGATGACATAGAGCCGAGACTTTCACTCTATCATGAGGATCCAGGTTATAGTGAGACCGATATCTGGAAGATGCTTGGGGGAGGCGTTGTCGGAGCGGAGGACGGAGCAGGTTGGGACGCATTGAACACTGCGCAGAGCCTGGCGGCAAACTATATTGAAAAAATGCTCAATTCCCAGATGGAGGGAATCACCATAGAACTTGAGACTTCAGGTGGTTCCGATGGAGTATCATCGGGATTCGAGCCTAATCAGACAGTAGTGGCGATAGGTAAGTACCTGTCGGAAGGACTCTATGTAAAGTACAAACAGGGATTGTCGATTTCCACGGCCAGACATTTTGAAGTTGAATACAGATTGAGCCGTTTGTTTCAGATACGTTCCGAGATCATCATGTATTCCGAAAAGGTGATTCAGGGAGGCAGCAAGAGAAGTGGAGATGAATACAACGTCGACCTTAAGATCAGATGGGAGTTCTAAATGAGGTTTTTACTTGAAGAAGAACAGTAGAAACGCAATCTTTAGTATAGCCCTCATGACGAAACCCGGAGGATGATGACGATGAAAGGTGGGTCATATTTGAAGCGGACAGTAATCTTACTGCTTGTTCTGGCCGGTACTCTCTCCTTTCCCACTGGTAGTCGTTCACAGGTATGGTGGTTCGGCAAGAACAAAGTGCAATATAAGGATTTTCGCTGGAGCATCCTGACAACGCCACATTTTGATATTCATTTCAACGAAGGATACAGGGATCTCGCCGCGCGGACGGCAGTAATCCTCGAATACGGTTATGGCAAACTATCGAGTGATTTTGATCACCAGCTTAAATGGCGTATTCCTGTAATAATATATGGGAGTCATACCGATTTTCAGCAGACCAACACGACATGGCAGCTGCTTCCCGAAGGAGTCCAGGCTTTTGCAGAACCGAGCAGAAGAAGGATGGTCCTGCATTTCAGCGGATCAAATGTTGATTTCAGCCATACTGCGATCCATGAGCTGGTGCACATATTCCAGTTTGATATCATATACGGCAATCTTCTGAGATCCGTATTTTCCCGCAATCTGCTGTTCAGGATCCCACTGTGGTTTGCCGAGGGAATGGCTGAATATTATTCGATAGGCGGCATGGACGATGAGTGTGAGATGTTCATGCGGGATGGCACGATCTTCGACTATCTCCCCTTTGATCTGGCCTACGCCGGTGGATATATGAATTATAAGGCGGGACAGTCTGCAATAGACTATATCAGCAGGACGTACGGCAATGAAAAGGTCGTCGAGCTGATGGACCAACTCAGATATCAGAGGTCACTCGAGATCGCTCTTCAGAACTCGATCGGGTTGACTACGCATGAACTGACGCGAGACTGGAAAAAGGACCTCAGAAGAAGATACTGGCCGGTATATGCCGGCAAGAAGGAACCCGATTTCTTCGGCAGGCAGCTCACCGACCATATAAAGAAACATCACTATATGAACTCGAAACCTGTTTTCTCGCCCGATGGAAGGGATATTGTCTTTTATTCCGACAGAGGTGGACTCCAGGGTATCTACCTTTTGAATTCCCTTACCGGGGAGGTGACAGGCAAGCTTCTTTCCAGCTCTATGTCAAGCGAGTTCGAGTATATACGGACTTTGAAATCGAGCCTGTCGTGGAGCCCGGACGGGAAAAGTATCGTTTTTGTGGCCAAGTCCGATGGGGAGGACAAGCTTTTCATAATGGAGGTTCCCGGCGGAGAAATACTTGAGAAGATTGAACTGCCTCTTGATTTCTTTTTCAATCCTGCCTGGTCACCAACGGGAGAATCGATCGCGCTTGCCGGGACAATAAACGGCCAGACAGACATATATGTCTATAACACACGGAAACAATCACTGTTCAGGGTCACAGACGATCTGGAAGACGAAAAATATCTATCCTGGTTTCCAGGAGGACGCAGGATAGCGTACACAAGATTTCCACAGGTTGCCATGCAACATGCTTTTGATTATGGTGATGACGGGAATCCAAGACTTGCGGGTGTAGATTTTACAGATATGAGGAATCTCCTTGAGGTGACTGGTGATATCTGGAGCATAGATCTCGATAGCGGTGAAAAAGAACTCCTGATAGCGACACCGGGTAACGATGAGTCACCACTTATCATTTCTGACGGGAAAGAAATAATATTCACATCCGATGAGACCGGAGTCAGCAACCTCTACAGGGGCAGCCTGGAAGTAGGCAGCTACTACAGGTTCACTGACGTTCCGGGGGGCATCTTCAATCCGTCATACTCCAGTACTGGAGATAACCTTGTTTATTCAGGGTTCAACATGGCTGGCTACGATTTGTACATAATGGACAGTTTTAGCGATAAAGCTGCTGTTTCCTACTCTACTGGAAGTCCCCTGATGGCGGAATCCAGCGCGGAATGGCCCTCGTTCGGAATGATACCATCTGGCGAACTGATGATTCAGGAACCTGGCTTCGATGTGGAGAGTGGTCTTGATGGTGGAAGTGTTGCCGCTCTTGATCCTGGTGGGGAGGATGCTCTGGAGATCTCGGGCTCTGTCAGGGTGGAAAGTATCGGAGGCAGTCCGACAGGAGGGAAACTTCCAACGATGAAGTGGAAGAACCCTCCGGCGACTCCGGATGTAGTGATCGATGAGGATTCGAACAAAGATGTGGATCCCGATTCTCTAGAGGCGATACGAGATGAGTTTCGCGAGAAAATCGGGACGATCAAGCCCTACAGTGTCAAATTTTCTCCCGATTATATCGGTAACGGAATGGGAGTGTTTTTTTCTACAGGTTACGGGTTTGGGCTTGCAAACCAGATAGCATTCAGCGATCTCCTCGGAGACCATCACCTCTTTCTGGCATTCAACCTTTTTGGATCGATCGAGGATAGCGACCTTATGCTCTCCTATTATTATGTTAAGAAACGCATTGATTATTCGGTTGGCGTATTCCAGTTTAAAAACTACCTCAATTCAAGATTTTCCTCGGTCGGCGAAGCGTTCACTGATTATCGTTTCTTCTCTGAAAGAAATTACGGGATCTTCGGTAATGCCAGCTTTCCATTTTCTACCTTCACCAGGGCGGAACTGGAAGTCCAGGCATTTATCAGCGAAAGAGAGTTCCTGACCTGGGACAATAGTGAAAGTTACCAGGGATATTATATTCCCCTGGCAGGTGAAGTATCGACCAGAAGACTGTTACAGCCCTCGATATCCCTGGTCCATGATTCGGCATATTTTGGTTCATACGGTCCTGTGATCGGTTCCAGATGGATGCTGAGTTTTTCCAGGGCACTCTCATTCTCCGGTGATGATGTTTCCAGGACGACATTATTCGGCGACTATAGAAAATATCAGCCCCTATGGTACAGGAACTACCTCGCGTTCAGAGCAATTGGGTCTATCAGTGACGGGCTGGATAAAAGATATTTCTTTCTCGGAGGCCCCCTGACGATGCGAGGATACGATTATCTTCAGTTCCAGGGGCCCCGGATGATGCTTTTTAATCTCGAATACCGTTATCCGCTGGTGGATGCTCTGATATTCGGTTGGCCTGGCAGGTGGGGATTTACCAATATCGGTGGGACATTCTTCTTTGATACGGGGAGTGTATGGGGTGAAGATACCTTTATTGAGCCTCTGCCCGAAGGGGTCAATCCACGGGTGGTCAACGGACTCAAATTCTACAGCGACTTCGGGATGGGATTCTATATGAGGTTCGGGTTCCTTATTCTCAATTTCCAGCTTGCCTGGCCGACGGATTTTGAATACACTGGCGATTCTGTATTTCACTTCTATCTGGGTTCTCAGTTCTGACAGTTCGACGGGAGCCCGGAATGGGACAACCAGAGGGCTGAGAATATGAACACCGGGCTGAACGAACAACAACAGAAAGCGGTCCTCGCCACGGAGGGCCATTACCTTATCCTCGCGGGCGCTGGTAGCGGCAAGACCAGGGTCCTCACCGAAAGAATATCCTATCTGATGAGGGAGAAAAGAGTATCTCCCGAACGGATACTTGCATTTACCTTTACAAACAAGGCGGCTGGGGAAATGAGGTCGAGAGTCGAAAGAACTCTCGGGCAACAGAAAATCCCGTTCTGGGTCGGGACCTTTCATGCGACCGGCCTGAAAATACTCAGGCGGGAGGCTGAAAATATAGGGTTCAGAAGAAACTTCGCGATCTATGATGAGGACGACGCGCAGAGCCTTATAAAAGATATAGTAAAAAAGAAAGGGTGGAAGCTCGATGAGTATCCACCTTCGATACTCAGGACGAGAATATCGAGGTGGAAGAACAGCCTTGTCACTCCGGAAGAAGCACTGGAAATCGCGGTGGATGCGGTGGAGGAACTACAGGCGGAAGTCTATCAGCGCTATTGCAGTGAATTAAAAAAGTGCAATTCATTCGATTTCGACGATCTTATCACCAGGGTGGTAGAGCTATTCACCATACATCCAAAGGTAAAAGAGCGGTACTCACGACAATTTCGTTATGTCCTGGTCGATGAATTCCAGGACACTAACACGATACAGATGATGATGATCGATATGCTGGCCGGTATACACGGAAACCTCTTCGTTGTCGGGGATGACGATCAGGCGATCTATGGCTGGCGGGGTGCGACTATCGATAACATTCTCCAGTTTGACAGGGTGTACGAGGGGACTGTGACCATCAAGCTCGAGGAGAATTACCGCTCGTCCAATACGATATTGGAAGCATCAAATGCTGTTATAGCAAATAATATCGGTCGGAAAGGGAAAAAACTGTGGTCGAAGAAAGGGCGCGGTGAACCTCTGGTGATCGACTACGAACCTGACGACAGGAGCGAGGCTGCCGTGGTGAGGCACTCGATCGTGTCACTTGTCCGAAACGGGTTCAGGAGAAGTGAGATCGCCGTCCTGTACCGTACGCACGCTCAGTCCAGGGCCCTCGAGTCAGAACTGATGAGAGGAGGGCTGCCCTACCAGATAATCGGTGGTGTGAGGTTTTATGAGAGAAGAGAGATAAAGGACCTCCTTGGATATATGAAGCTCATAGCAAATCCCGACGATGACGTGAATTTTCGCAGGATAGTGAATGTGCCCAGGAGAAAAATAGGAAAAGTCAGCCTCGAACGAATAGAGGAGGAAGCGGGGTCCCTCAATCTTCTTGAGGCTGTACGGAGGGCCGATATACTGGAGAGGCTCTCGCCGACTCAGAGCAGGCGGATCGAGGCATTCTCAAAGATGATAGCCTCGTTTCAGCTTCGGGCAAGGAAAGAGACCGCCTGGGAGATTTTGTCAGGATTGATAGAAGCCGTAGGATACAGGGAGTATCTTGGAGAAGATCCCAAAACGCAGCAAGTCCGTTTGGAGAACATAGAAGAACTTCTCAACGAGACCGAACGTTATTCCTCTATGGCCGAGGACCCATCTCTGGGCGCGTTTCTCGAAGAGATCGCCCTGGTAAGTGCTGTCGATTCGTTGAAGGACGATGAAAAAGTAGCCCTGATGACACTTCATAACTCGAAGGGACTGGAATATCGAGCTGTCTTTATAACGGGTGTAGAAGAAGGCCTGCTACCACATTATTCGGCATTCGATAATGATGTCGAACTGGAAGAGGAGAGAAGGCTCTTTTATGTCGGGATGACCAGGGCTATGGAGAAACTCGTTCTTACATGCGCATCAAGCAGGATGCAGTTCGGCAACTGGACGGGAAACAGGCCTTCACGATTCCTTGGGGAGATCCCGAGTGAACTGGTGGAAGTATCCGGGAGCGCGCGGCCGGGGAATTATGGAGACGATCTTTTCAAACGGGTCGATTCTCCGGATTCATTCAAATCCAGCGAAAGTACGAGACAGAGCGATTCAAGATACAGAGTGGGCGTGGTGATCTTTCATCCCTCATACGGGGAAGGTACAATCAAAAAGATAGAGGGGACCGGGCAGGAGATGAAGGTCTCGGTCCAGTTCACCGGTTTCGGGACGAAAAAATTTCTTGCCAGCTACGCACCGTTTGAATTCAGATAGGTGACGGAGTCACCTTCCGGGTCTGAGTCCCTCGATGAACGATGCATCCATCCAATAGATGGAAGCCAGTATTTCTCCAGGTTCATTATGGATGCGAAGCATCAGGTCCCGGGTGATCCTGCCATTTGGGAATACCATATCCTCACTCATTCTTCCCGACATGAAGAAGAAATATTTACCGTCTGGAGACAGATATGGTGAATGCTCACTGCCGTATTCGGAGTTTACCGGGACTCCCATGTTTATCGGTTCACTCCATGTGTCGTCGGTGTTTCTGAAACAGATATAGTAGTCGTCTCCACCTAGGCAATCCTCACGTCCCCCGGTCGGCACTATGATATAACTTTCATCCGGAGCGATAAAGGCGTTGTATTGCTGATTCGTGGAATTTACCTGTTCTGGAAGTTTTTCGGGCTCGGTATATCCGCCATCGATCAGTCGTGACCGGAAGATATAGCTTGATCGTCCAACGGTCCGGGTGAAATAGAAAGTGCCGTCCCTCGTGATAGAAGGAAAGAACTCCGCGGCATCAGTGTTTACAGGGCCACCGATATTATACGCGTCCGACCAGCCGTCTTCTGTTCTGTCAACTGCCCAGATATCCTGGTTGGCTGGTTTTCCGTTGGCTGTATCAGGTCTGTTTGAAAGGAATAGAAGTTGTTTGCCGTCTGGAGTGATAAATGGTTCAGCATCCATGTAGTCGATATTACCGCAGAATGAAGCGACCTCGGGACTGGTCCATACACCATCGATCCTTTTAGTGTGCAGGATCTGTGTGATATTGTATCGTCCGACTACGCTCGTAAAAAAGATCTCGTCACCTTCAGGGGTCATTGCGACATCCCTCGTGAACAGACAGGTGGAGATAAGTCCTGGAGCAAACAGTTCAGGTTCTTTCCCTGGAGGAATCTGTCCGAAATAGTCGCCGGTCAGCACGGGGAATGTGTCACCGGACGAGGAATCGTCCCTGGTGGCACAACCTGAATGGAAAAGAAAAGAAAGGGCCATGGCTATGATGAAAAACCGGAAACATCGTGATATCGACATCGATCAACTCCGTTCTGCTATGGTGGGAGTTTTAGAGCAGCCCAGGCACTCATGAAATATAGATTGTGTGAAATATTATTGCAAGAGACGAATCTTGTTAGAACGGCTGTTGACATCAGGTGTTGCCTGTTGATAGCCTGAGCGGGATGTATTCGTTTTTACTGAAGAGGGGCCATTGATGCGATTGTCCGATAAAGAATTGTCACGACTCGAAGCCCTTGCCAGGATCCGGCTGGAAACCGGGGAGAGGGAAACCCTGAGGATCCAGCTTGCCGGTATCATAGACTTTGTACGCCGGATGGAAGGCGCGGAAACGCTGGATGAAAGCCTTAATGAAAAAAAGCGACAGATTTCCAGGATGCTGAGAGTCGACAAACCTGGAGATTGCCTTGATAGAGAAACGGTTCTGGAGCAGGCGCCGGACAGCAAAGTCGGGCATTTCAGAGTGCCTGCCGTTATCGATAGTGAGGAAGATGATTCCAGGATGTGAAAGGTCCAGGAGATGCACGATCTAACCAGTCTGACAGCCATCGAACTTCTTGGCCTCTACGAGCGAGGTGAGACGATTCCGTCCAAGGTCCTCAGAGCTTGCCTGGATGGGATCGAATCGAAAGAAGCTGTAGTCGGGGCCTTTCTTCATGTTGACGCAGAAGGGGCTATGGCGCGAGCTTCAAAGCTGGACGCGGAAGGAATCGGTGGGCGACCTCTATTCGGAGTGCCGGTTGCCGTAAAAGATAATATCTGCACAAGTACGATGCCGACGACCTGCGCGTCACGCATTCTGGGAAGTTATCGACCTCCATATGATGCTACCGTTGTCAGACGACTGGAAGATGCGGGTGCTGTTATCGTTGGAAAGACGAATCTTGATGAATTCGCAATGGGGTCCTCAACTGAGAATTCAGCCTTTCACACTACACGCAATCCGTGGGATGAGAGCCGTGCTCCTGGAGGATCGAGTGGTGGATCAGCGGCCGCGGTCGCGGCCTGTATGGTACCCGTCGCTCTAGGTTCGGATACAGGGGGATCGATTCGTCAGCCAGCCTCGTTCTGTGGGGTGACCGGTATCAAGGGCACTTATGGAAGGGTATCCAGGTACGGTTTGATCGCATTCGCGAGTAGCCTCGACCAGATCGGACCCATTGCGAGGGATGTGGAGGACTGCGCTCTTGTGATGGGGGTGCTTTCAGGGGAAGACCCTCTCGATGCGACATCTATAGCGGGAGATACTGAGTTCTGGAAAGATTCTTCCGGCGGGGGTATCGACGGTTTGAGAGTCGGCCTTCCATTAGAAAACTCCAAATGGGAGATGGATCTTGATGTAAGAGAGCTCTTTGATCAGGCTGTCAACGCGATCATCGAGTCGGGATGCACGACTGGCGGTGCCCGACTTCCGGAAATGGATAAATCGATAGCCTGTTACTATATTATCGCCAACGCGGAGGCTTCTTCGAACCTCGCGAGATATGACGGTGTCAGGTATGGTATGAGGTCTGATGCCGATACTTTGACCCGGATGTATGAAGAGACGAGAGGAGAAGGCTTCGGAGCAGAAGTCAAAAGAAGGATCCTTCTGGGAACATATGTACTCTCTTCCGGATACTACGATCTGTACTATTCCAGAGCACTGCACGCGCGAGAGGAAATAAAGCGGGATTTCAGAAAAATATTCGAACAGTATGACGCGATCATACTTCCGACGACTCCTGAACCGGCATTCGAACTGGGAGAAAGACTCGATGATCCATTGTCGATGTACATGTCGGATATATTTACTACGCCCGCCAGCATAGCTGGACTTCCCGCCATTTCCGTGCCGGTCGGAGTAACGGTCGACGGGCTTCCTGTGGGGATGCAGGTAATCGCTGCAGAGGGAAGGGAAGATATGGTCTTCCGGGTTGCCGGGACCCTGCAAAGATCGTTCGGTTTCAATAAACGCTACTACAGCCTGTCCGATGAGAGTGGGGAGGGTGATCGATGAGCGCCGGCAGGTATGAAACGGTTATCGGGCTGGAAATCCATGTTCAGCTTCTTACATCGACAAAGCTGTTCTGCGCGTGTCCCGCTGAATTCGGAGGAGAACCTAATTCACGTATCTGTCCGGTCTGCCTCGGTCTTCCTGGAGCTCTTCCGGCCGTTAACCGGGAAGCAGTAAAAATGGCCGTACTGCTCGGAACAGCACTTGGATGCGATGTGCGAAGTCGTTCGGTCTTCGCCAGGAAGAATTATTTTTATCCGGATTGTCCGCGAAACTACCAGATCTCGATGTTCGATAAGCCTCTCTGCGAGAACGGTGTCGTCGAATTGGACTCGGACGATGCACCTGTCAGGATAAGGATCGAGAGAGTACACCTGGAAGACGATTCGGGAAAATTGATCCATGAGAGTGATGGGGGAAGCCTCGTTGATTTCAACAGGTGCGGTGTTCCTCTGGCCGAGATAGTTACGATGCCCGATCTACGCACGCCAGCTGAAGCCCGCATGCTGGTGAAGCAACTGAGGCAGCTTGTGAGGTATCTTGGGATCTGTGACGGCAACCTGGAAGAAGGATCGATGCGGTGCGACGTCAACGTAAGCCTCAGAAATCCTGGCGAGACAGAGCTAGGGACCAAAACAGAGATAAAGAATCTCAATTCGTTCAAGGCTATAGAATCGGGGCTGGAAGCTGAGATCGTTCGTCAGGCCGCTTTGCTCGATGCCGGAAAAGAGATCGAGCAGGTGACCAGCCTGTGGGACAGTCAGCACAGGGAATCCGTGGTGATGAGGAGTAAAGAGAAAGCTCACGATTACAGGTATTTCAGAGAGCCTGATCTTGAGGACCTCGTCCTTGATGAAGGACTCCTGAAAAAAGTGGAATCCCTCATGCCAGAATTGCCACGAGAGAGAAGGGGGAGGTTCGTCGATCAATACGGACTCTCCGATTATGACTCAGTTGTTTTGACATCCGAAAAGGAAATAGCCGACTATTTCGAGGAAGTTGCACGTCTTTCGGGTGATCCCAGGTCTAGCTCGAACTGGATCATGAGAGAAGTCATGGGAGAACTTAATAATACTGGAAAGGATATCAGGAGCTTCGGTGTATCCCCCGAAGGGTTGTCAGAACTGATCAAGGAGATAGCATCGGGAAGGATCAGCGCGACAGCTGGTGGAGAGGTCTTCGGGGAGATGGTCCGTTCCGATGTCGAACCCGGAGACGCGATCGCATCTCTCGGCCTCGAACAGGTCAGTGGTGAGGATGAGATCTCGGAGATGGTCGGGACAGTGCTTGAAGCCGCACCAGACGAGGTGCGAAGATACAGGGAAGGGGAGAGGAAATTGCTTGGATATTTTGTCGGACAGGTGATGAAGATGAGCGGAGGCAGGGCGAACCCTTCAAAAGTGAACGAGATCCTTAAGGAACGACTGCATTGATGATCAATCCCGCAGGATCCTGCGGACTATCTGTCCGAAAGAAAGACTCATACAAAGTATGATCAGGATATAGACCGAGAGAAGGATTCGAAAATCTACCGCTTCATACCATCCGTTCATCTTTCCGGCAGCCGAGACCAATCCATCGATAAGCGCGATGTATGCCCTCGACGGTCCCGATATGACATCCGATAGCCAGGCAGACAGTGAGTTCAATGTGGAATCGTAGAATGTCGAATACGATTCACTCAATCCCGGGAGCACTCTCTCTACAGATTTTCTGAAGATAAAGAAAAAGATGGAGATAGATAAAAGGCCAGAAGCAGCAAAACCGGGTCTGCCGAACCTGAAGATGGATAATATACTCTTTTTCTCGAGTCCCAGACTGGTTATGACTCGAGAGGCAACCAATCCAGGAAGAGGTATCTCGTTCTTCAGTTCTCTGAGTTGCGGCTCAAGTGAAGTCCAGGCATCAGCCATCTCAGCGCAGTCCCCGCAAGAGGCGATGTGAGCTTCAAGATCCCGGGCTGTCTCGACAGAGAGCTTACCCTCATAATAAAGTGCAAGAAGCTTTTCAGTTCCGATGCAATCCATTATTCCCTCTCTGATTTCCCGTTTTCAATGTTCATCATCCTTTTCAATTGAACTTTTGCCCTGAAAAGGTATGTCTTTACAGTACCCTCGGGCAGATCAAGAATCTCCGAAATCTCAGAGTATGACCTCTCAGCTGTATATCGCAATTCTATCACATCCCTGTACCTGGCATCGAGGCGGGATATATGGTCTCGCAGCCTCCCGGCAATATTTTTTTGTTCATATAACCTGTCAGGGCGGTCTTTGTCTGTTCCGATCTCGGGTAGCTCGTCGATCGGAATAGAAGGCTTCGACTTTCCAACTGCGTTGAGGGCCTCATTCCGCGCGATACGGTATATCCAGGTCGATAACTTCGCTCCATGTCTGAACCCGGGCAGGCCTTTGAAAATTTTGATAAATATATCCTGAACGACGTCGTCGATATCCGTCGAACCTCTGAATACAGCCCTGACGGCCGAATAGACAACGTTGTTGTTCTGTTCGATGATCCTGGTGAAGGCTCTGCAATCGCCATCGATAGACCGTCTGACCAGTTCATGGTCTCTATCACCTCTCAATTAATCCTCCAGAGGTATGACAGGCTGGGTGAAGAAATGTTTCAAGAATATTATGGGAAACTGAGTTTTTATGCAACGACACGATTTCTGAAAATATTTGAAACATTATCGTGACGCGGATGTCCAATTAACGTATCGAATGAAATTGGAATGATTAAGAAACCATTAGTCGGGTAAGAGGAAAGGGGCTGGAGAATGTTTGATCTGACACCATCGGCAATAGCCATAGCGATTCCCGTCATGTTTCTGCTGGCAGGGGTAGCGATCACGATAACGGCAATTATCGTTGAAGGAGGAAAAAAGGAACTTCTTCACAAGGAGAGATTGTTAGCTATGGAGAAGGCTTTGGAACTTCCCAAACTTGAAGAAAAGAAGAAACGTCCGAAATATCTTGCTATGCGAGCCTGGGGATTCGTGTTCCTTTTCCCCGGTTTTGGGTTGATGATAGGACTGCACGTAGTAAACGGTTTTGAGGGAAGTGTGTGGGCCCTTATGCCGATGGGGCTTGGCGCGGGCCTCTTGCTCGCCTCATACCTGGAAAAGAAAGAGGGCATCAAGTAGAGTGAAATCAGTAAATGATTCCAGAATAGGCCGGAAGGGAGAAAGCCCTACCGGCCTTTTCTGTCGAAAGCTAACCCTTGAATCTCTTTTTATTGACTCATACAATACTCGGCTGTATCTTTAAACAGGAGCGTTCTTCTTTCCAGTGAGGGACTTATGCGATCGGTAAGTTTGATTGTCATCGTTTTGCTGGTTTTGCCGGCATGCACATTCAATATTCCTGAACCACGAGTCATGCCAAAAGGGTTCGACGATCTGTCAGGGATCGCTGTTCCTGTTGATACGTTCGGGCCGCTGGCCGGTCCGGTTATCAGGGTCGATTTCAGGGCAGGAAGCAATATTCTGGTCTGTCTCAGCAAAGAAGGGTCCGACAGGTCGATGATCGAATTCTGGTATGCCGATTCAGGACGGAAGATCGAATCGTTTCGGAACGAAGAATTTCTCGACCTCGAAGCCATATTCAGCCACGATGGAAAAAGTGTCGCGATCGGTAGTCTGACTGCTTTCCTGATAGACTCTGAAGATTTTGGGCTGAAGAGATCATTCACCGCGGATGCCTACATCGATGAAAGACTCATCGATCTAAACAGCGAGATCGCCTGGCCGTTCGTCATCAGAAATGTAGAGTACCAGAAGAAATATCATTTTGTATCTGCGATCGCGTTCTCTCCGGACGACCGTTTCATAGTGTCGGGACACGAGAATCATCATATAAAGGTCTGGGATACGAGTACAGGCCGGCTTCTGAACTCAATGGGAATGTCCTCTATCCATGGGGCGGTCACAGAAACGGCGTTCAGTCCAGACGGCCGATATATCGCCGCGTGCCAGTATCTGGGAAATATTCACATCTGGACATTTCCGGACTATCGCGAGATCGACCTGGCGGATCCGGACAGGAGTGTCAATGCCATATCCTTCGATCCTTATTCTGGACTTCTGGCAGGTGGATGTTCCGATGGTTCAATAGTGATATGGGAGGTTCAGACAGGAAAGATAGTGCGTGATTACGACGGGCATCTGAAGGAGATCCTTGCTCTCGAATTCACGAAAGACGGACTATTTATAGGTAGCTGCGGCACAGACAATACGGTTCAGATAAGAAATGCGGTCACCGGTGAACCTGTAATGGTTCTTGTCGGGCATTCCAGGCAGGTGAATGATTTAGCGTTCAATTCCAACGCGTCGCTCCTGGCGAGTTGTAGTGACGATATGAAGGTCATTCTATGGGATATCTCGGCTGCTGGACTTTGCCCTGATCCTGCATCGATACCCCAGCCCGTGTTTCCCGTAAGGCTTTCCTGCGAAGTCGAATATGTAGACCGTTCGGGAGATGGATATCTTGGGAGGGAGGAAAGTTCAGCGCTCAGATTCACCATCAGAAACGATGGTGCAGGAACGGCGTACCAGCTGGTGTCGATGATCCTCCCGGATTCTCTGGGCCTGGATCTGTCCCTGAATCGATTGCCAGTAGTACCAATGATCCTTCCAGGCAGGAGAAAAGTCATCTATACAGGAATAACAGGAGGAACTGCTCTTGAGCAGGGTAAAGCCTCTTTCAGTCTCCGCGTATATGAGTTCAACGGGTTCCATTTACAAAAACCACTCAGGTTCACCATACCTTTAAGGTCGATCGATTGAGTAATTCAGACCATTCCATAGTTTAGCTTCATCCATCCACAGACAAATTCGCAGGAAAACAGGATGCCCACTTCGATTTTACTGGAAATAGATTCTGGAATGTAATAAAATACGCGCTGTGGAAGTGAAAACGGGGCGGACCGTTTTCCGAGGGAAACGTTTCCTGAGGAGGAGGAAGGGAGGATGAGGATGAGGAGACTATTCCGTTTTTTCATGCCCGTCACTATTTTTTCAATGACAATTCTGAGTGTTGTTTCCGGTCTTTCGGCACAGGTCGTTATAAACGAGTTCATGGCTGACCCTGCCAGGGATTGGGACGGTGATGGAGAGTACTATTACCGGGACGACGAGTGGGTAGAGATCCTGAATGTCGGTGAGACCTCTGTGGATCTTGACGGCTATATGCTGACCGACGCGGAGGGTGCAGGTGTCTGGAGATACGGTTTCTCCGGGATCATACAGCCCGGGCAGATCATGATCGTGTTCGGGAGTGATTCAAGGGCCTGGGAGGAATCCAGCGGGAATCCTGCATACGGCCTGAGTCTTAACAATACCGGAGACATGATATCACTGTTCCATGTCTCGGCGGGTGATACGGTGCTTATGGATGAGGTGACATATGGAGCAAGCGCCGCGCAGGATGACAGGTCGGCTGGTCGAAGTCTTCATGCCGAAAGGGAATGGGAGATATTCGATGCCTATAATCCCTGTGGAGGCAATTGTGATCCAATAGGAAACGGTTGTGTCCCGACTCCGGGCATGGTGAACACCTGCACGACATCGGCGACGCCCTCCTCGTGGGGGAGGATAAAAAAGATGTATAACAGCTGATCACGCGGGAGGATATCCAGCGTTGATCGATTAACCGGTCCGCCCCGGTTTTCTGCTTTACTGGTCAATATTCTTGTGGTAGCTTCCATATCGCAATGGAAGACAACACTGATATCAAAAAGAGCAATGATCTCGCAAAGGATAATAGCCTGAGCGATGACAGTATCAACAGGTGCTGGGAGTATCTCGGCTGCAAGCGCGAAGACTGCCCGGCTCACGGGCAGAGCAGCGTCCCCTGCTGGGAACTTACCGGTCACAGGTGCCAGGAAAAGGTGTTCGCCCGGATAGAGGAGAAGCTGATACAGTGCTGTTTCAAATGCGATTTCTTTATACAGCTCAAGGAAAGGATCAAGGGAAGAAGATGGGCGGATATTACCCTGCTCGAGACGCTTGAGGATGCCCTGATCCGGTCTTCGAAATACTCCAGTAAAGTCGAGGATCTTTACATGGAGGTCATCCGCCGGAGCAAGTTGATGAACCTGCTCAGTGAGGTGAGCAAGATCGTCGCTCATCTCGACAAGGAAGAGGATATCATTCTCGCCATCCTGACGGTGATCACAGCCAGGGAAGGGCTCGGATTCAACAGGGCATTTATCTTTTTGAGAGGGACAGAATTCGATGTCCTGCGAGGAAAATACGCCCTTGGACCTTCTACTGCCGAGGAAGCGGGAAGTATCTGGAAGATACTGGACAAGGACACTACCAGTTCAATAGAGAAGCTTGTGACAAAGGGAAAGAAGCTTCACACACTGAAGAACAGTGAGTTATCGAAGAATATGTCGAAACTGTCCATCCCGATTGACGAGGAGAGCGGGATCATCTTCAAAGGGATGGACGAAGTACGTTTTCTCAAGATGGCGGATCTCAAGACTGAGAATGATATCAAGATATCCAGGGAGCTGGGTCTTCGTGATTTCTGCACCTGCCCGATAGCGACGGCAGAGGACAGCCTCGGACTTATCATTGTCGACAACATATACACTGGCAGTGAGGTTACACCGGAAGATGCGCATTTATTGGAAATGGTCGTAAGTCACGCCACAACATCGCTTAAAGCAGCACAGTTAAAGGAATCGCTGAAGACTAATGTCGAAAGTTTAAAGTTGACATACAGAAAGTTGAAGGCGAATGAGGAGAGGATGATGAAAGCCGAAAGGCTTGCCATCTCTGGTGAATTGACCAGTTCTGTCCTTCATGAGATCAAGAATCCGCTGGTGTCTATAGGAGGTTTTGCCCTGAATCTTCTCAAGACAGGTAACCTTGCCGGAAAAGATAGGAAGAAGCTGGAGATCATCGTCAACGAGACACTTCGGCTTGAGAAGTATCTGGAGAACATGCAGAATCGTGTGGGGGAACTGGATCTCACCGATGAAGACATCAATCAGGTACTTGAGGACAACTGCAATCTGCTTCAGAACGAGCTTGAAGAGAAGAAGATCGCTCTGTACAAAAGTTTTTCTCCCGATCTGCCGACATGCGCGGTCGATCATGTCAAGATCCACGAAGTCTTCCTCAACCTCTTTCAGAACTCGATAGAAGCTGTCGATATCGGTGGAGGTATCTGGATCCGGACATGGTCTTCCATAGACAGGACGATGGCCTTCATCGAGATATCGGATGATGGAACAGGTATAAGCGCAGACAAGATAGCAAAGATATTCACGCCGTTCTTTACGACAAAGGAAAAGGGATCGGGGTTGGGCCTTGCGCTTGCGCAGAGGATCATAAAGGATCATGGTGGAAGTATCTCTGTATCAAGCGTTACGGGGGAGAAGACGTCGTTCCTTGTCTCCATGCCGACAAAGGCCATGAGGTCTTTAAATATATAAAGGGTATTGCCTGCCGAAGAGCGGGAAGTCAACGATTGACAAACCCCCGTAAATCATTTAATCTCCACTTTCTAATTTACTGGCCGGGTTCTCCTTGAGGGGTTCCTATGTCCATTTATGCGGGAAGTGCGTTATGGGGACAGAAAAAGGAATCGTGATGCTATTTACCGGTAACGGCAAAGGCAAGACGACAGCATCACTTGGAGCCGGTATGAGAGCCGCTGGACACGGCGCGCGAGTGTTCATGATTCAGTTCATGAAAGGTCGACTATACGGTGAGATAGCCGCGTCTGCCCGTATAGATGGATTTACGATCGAGCAGCATGGGAGAGACGAATTCGTCGACCCTGAATCGCCTGAGAAGATAGATGTGGAGTTGGCCCGGAAAGGTTGGGCCCGGGCAATTGAAGTGATCGAGTCTGAAGATCCGGACCTTCTCATACTTGACGAGATAAATATCGCAATATCATTCGGCCTTATCGAGGTGAAGGATGTCGTTGAGATGATCAAATGCCGGCCCGAAGGACTCGATATGATTCTGACTGGAAGGTATGCCCCGGACGAACTGATCGAACTCGCCGATACCGTGACCGAGATGAAAGAGATCAAACACCACTACAACTCAGGTATCCAGATGAGAAAAGGAATAGAATATTAAAGGGATGAGATTAGAGGAATGAGAGCTGGATACAATATACCGGTGCTTCTGGAGAGATTCAAAAAGGGACAGGTCTCGGCCGCCGCCAGACTTATCACTATAATTGAGAATGGTGGGATCGATGCGGAAAAGGTTCTGGACGGTATTTTTCACAGGACCAGCAACGTATACAGGGTCGGGTTCACAGGTCCACCTGGAGCTGGGAAAAGCAGTCTGATCTACAGGCTGACAAAGAGATTCAGGGAGAGGGAAAAAAAGATCGGGATCATCGCGATCGATCCGACCAGTCCCTTCAGTGGTGGGGCCCTGCTTGGTGACCGGATAAGGATGCAGGCTCTTTCCGATGATCCGGAAGTCTTCGTAAGATCGCTTGCGAGCAGAGGGAGCCTTGGAGGCATATCGAACTGTACAGACGAAGTCACGGACCTGATGGACGCTTTCGGTAAGGATCTGATATTGATCGAGACCGTGGGTGTCGGGCAATCAGAACTGGAGATCGCGGAGAAGGCTCATACCGTTGTCGTCATTCTGGTGCCGGAATCAGGTGATGGAATACAGGCGATGAAAGCTGGTCTGATGGAGATCGGCGATATCTTTGTCATGAACAAATCGGATCACAAAGACGCAGAGTTGGCTGCCATGGAGATCGAGGATACACTTAAGTTGAAGAAGATAGCTGATGGCGCATGGAGACCCCGGGTGATACTGACTTCGGCAAAGGAAGACAGTGGCACAGGGGAACTTGTCGAGGTGATCGAAGAGCATAGGTCCTATCTTGAGAAATCCGGCCTGTTCCTGGAGAAAAGAAAGCAGATACTTTTCTCAAGAGTGAAGAACGCTCTCATGGACAAGATGGAACGAAGACTTCGTGCGAGTGAGATTGTGAAGAAGATCATGGCTCGGAAGATGGACGATGTATACGAGGGAAGGTTGTCGCCCTTCAGGCTTGTGCACGAACTTGAAAAGACTGTGACGATGGATGGAGAATCGAAATGAGTGAAAAAAAAGGTTTCGAAAAGGGAAAAAGGCAATATCTCGATTCATTCGGAAAGGGCGGCCTTCTCGATGTCGATTTCACGACCGTATCCGGGGCGTCTGTGGAGAAGCTTTATGCTTCTGATGATATCGACGGACTCGACTATATGGACGAACTGGGTTTTCCCGGCCAGTATCCGTATACCAGGGGTGTCTATCCTTCCATGTACAGGGGGCGGCTCTGGACTATGAGACAGTTCGCCGGTTTCGGTACTGCTTTCGATACGAACCGCAGGTACCATTACCTTCTCGACCATGGACAGACAGGGTTGAGTGTGGCATTCGACATGCCGACGATCATGGGTTACGATTCGGATCATAAACGTTCCGAAGGAGAAGTGGGAAGGTGCGGGGTCGCGATCGATTCGCTTCGGGACATGGAGACTCTTTTCGACGGGATCGATCTCGCCGGGATCACGACCTCCATGACGATCAACGCTCCCGCTTCAATACTGCTGGCTTTCTATCTCTCGGCGGGTGAGAAAAAGGGGACTTCGTTCGAGAAGATGGGTGGTACCATCCAGAACGATATCCTCAAGGAGTACATAGCGCAGAAATCATGGATATTCCCACCCGAACAATCGCTGAGGATCATCACTGACATTCTTGGCTTCTGTTCGGATCATGTTCCAAGGTGGAATACCATATCGATAAGTGGGTATCACATCCGTGAGGCGGGATCCACCGCAGCCCAGGAACTGGCATTCACCCTTGCCGACGGATTCGCGTATGTGGAAGCCGGAATAGCGGCCGGACTCGACGTCGACAAGTTTGCACCGAGATTATCCTTCTTTTTCAACGCCCATCTTGATTTCTTTGAGGAGATTGCCAAATACCGCGCCGCAAGAAGGATATGGGCGAAGAGAATGAAGGAAAAGTATGGCGCAAAAGACGAAAAATCAATGTTACTCCGTTTCCATACTCAAACGGCAGGATGTACTTTGACTGCTCAGCAGCCTGAGAACAATATCGTCCGTACTGCGTTCCAGGCCATGTCAGCCGTTCTGGGAGGCACACAGTCTCTGCACACGAATTCCATGGATGAGACGCTGGCTCTTCCCTCGGAGAAAGCCGTAAGAATAGCACTGAGGACCCAGCAGCTGATTGCTGAGGAGACAGGCGTCATCAATACCGCGGATCCCCTTGCCGGCAGCTATTTCGTCGAATCGAAGACGAGGGAGATGGAAGCGAAGGCAGAAGAATATTTCACGAGGATAGATGAACTCGGAGGAGTCGTGAAGGCTATAGAGCAGGGATTCTTCCAGATGGAGATAGGACGGGCAGCCTACGAGTATCAGAAGGCTGTGGAAGCTAAGAGAAAGATCATAATCGGGGTGAACGCCCTCATGGTCGAAGGAGAAAAAATCGATATTCCGCTTCTCAGGATCGATCCGGAAGTGGAAAATCACCAGGTGAAAGCTGTGAGGAATGTCCGGGCTGAACGTGATAACGACAAGGCGGCCAGGGAACTGGAAAGACTGGGAACCGTGGCTTCCGGCAGCGACAACCTGATGCCCGTTATTCTGGATTGCGCGAGGGTCTACTGTACCGAGGGCGAGATCATAGAAGAACTGAAGAAGGTATTCGGAGAATATGAAGAACCGATCTTTTTATAGGAACTGAGAATTGTCACGAGGAGGAACGCGATGTCGAGGAAGATTAGGGTGCTCGTCGCCAAGCCTGGTCTTGACGGTCATGACCGTGGCGCCAAGGTAGTCGCGAATGCCCTGAAAGACGCCGGTATGGAGATTATCTATACGGGACTTCACCAGACGGCGGAAATGATCGCCGAATCGGCTGTCCAGGAGGATGTCGATGTGGTGGGACTGAGTATCCTGTCGGGCGCGCATATGACGATGTTCCCGCGAGTAATGGATCTGCTCAGGGAAAAGGGGGCAGAACATATCATGGTATTTGGCGGAGGGATCATTCCGGAAGAGGATGTCGAGAAACTCGAGAAGATCGGAGTCTCAAGGATATTCGGACCGGGTACCGATACTGGTAAGATCGTGGAATTCATTAACGGAAGGTTCCAGGACGAAGATTGAGCTGATGGAATGTTCCCGGGCCTTCGAAACGGTTCGGTAAAAATTTTCCTGACGCCTGTCTGGTCATGGAGATCATAAGGAGGACGATAGGATGAGCGACATAGTGATCGCCGGAGCATGCAGGACAGCGATGGGCAGATTTCAGGGAAGCATATCTCCCCTGAAGGCGACTGAGCTCGGTGCTATGGCCGTTAAAGAGGCAGTAAAAAGAGCAGGGATCGAAGCTGGCCTGGTGACCGAAGTCATCATGGGTAACGTCATCGGCGCTGGACTTGGCCAGAATCCGGCAAGACAGGCCCAGCTTGGTGCGGGCCTTGGTTTTGATGTTTCAGCATTTACTATCAACAAGGTCTGTGGTTCGGGCCTCAAGGCAGTCGTCCTGGGCGCCCAGGCTTTAAAGGCAGGCGACGAGGAGATCGTCGTGGCTGGTGGCATGGAGTCGATGAGCAACGCGCCGTATATCCTGAGGAAAGCAAGGACGGGGTACAGACTGGGAGACGGGAAGATCGTCGATACGATGGTCTATGACGGTCTCTGGGACGCATATAACGATTTCCACATGGGTAATACTGGAGAGATCACCTCCGAGAGGTATAACGTTTCGAGGGAAGAGATGGACGAATATGCCTATAACAGCCACAAGAAGGCTGTCGATGCGATTAACTCCGGGAAATTCAAGGAAGAGATATTCCCCGTCGAAATACCGCAGAGAAAAGGAGATCCGGTCATTTTCGATACGGATGGAGGCCCCCGCAGTGACGTGAGCCTCGAATCGATGGCGAAACTTCGGCCTGTTTTCAAAAAAGGCGGAGTGATCACAGCCGGTAACGCTTCACAGCTCAGTGACGGCGCAGCCGCTCTGGTCCTTATGACCTCAGACAAGGCATCCGAGCTGGGTGTCAAGCCGATGGCGAAGATCACCGGCTACGCCACCGGAGGACTCGAGCCGGAACTGGTGATGATGGCCCCGACCGTTGCCGTACCGAAGCTCCTGAAGAAGACCGGCATGAAGATAGATGACTTCGACCTGATAGAGCTTAACGAGGCTTTCGCCGTTCAGCCGTGCGCGGTCATGAAGAATCTCGGCATGGACCCGGCGAAGGTGAATGTTCATGGTGGCGCGGTGGCACTGGGACATCCGATCGGTTGCTCCGGAACTAGGATCCTGGTCACCCTGCTTTACGCCCTGAAACAGACAGGCGGCAGCAAGGGACTGGCCACACTCTGTCTCGGTGGTGGCAACGCTGTGGCATTGAGTCTGGAGATGTTGTAAAAGGGAATATCATGGTAACGGCTTGACTATGCCGTGAAGGGAGAATGAAATGGCGATAGAAAAGGTCGCGATCATCGGCGCTGGAACAATGGGTAACGGTATCGCGCAGGTGTTCGCGTTTCACGGATACGAAGTCCTGATGATAGATATCAAAGATTCATTCGTCGAACGCGGTATCTCCGCGGTAGACAAGAGTCTCGGCAGGCTTGTAAAGAAAGAGAAGATAACGGAGGAAGTGAAAGCGGAAGTCCTGGGAAGGATAAAGGGATCCACCGATCTGAAATCGGCGGGAGACTGCCAGCTTATAGTGGAGGCCGTATTCGAGGATTTCGACGCGAAGACCGCGATATTCAAAGAGCTTGACGAAGTCTGCGGCGATGAAGTGATCTTTGCCAGTAACACCTCATCGATATCGATAACTGCTCTCGGTGCTGCTACGAAGCGGCCTGAGAAGTTCATCGGAATGCATTTCATGAACCCTGTCCCGATGATGAAGCTGGTCGAGATCATCAGGGGGCTGGCCACTGACGATGCAACCATGGCAACGACGATGGAACTCAGCGAAAAGCTGTCGAAGACCCCGATAGAGGTCAACGATTATCCCGGGTTCATCGCTAACAGGATCCTCATGCCCATGATCAACGAGGCCTGCTTCTGCCTGATGGAAGGCGTGGCGACAGCCGAAGCGATAGACGGTGTGATGAAGCTCGGAATGGCCCATCCGATGGGCCCCCTGCAGCTGGCAGACCTGATCGGCCTGGACATATGCCTGAATATCCTGCGTGTGCTATACGATGGTATGGGTGATCCGAAGTACCGTCCCTGTCCTCTTCTGGTAAAGAAAGTCGAAGCCGGATATCTCGGCAGAAAGACGGGGAAGGGATTCTACGAATATACCAGGTAGGCTGGGTGTCACGTCAATGAGGACACCGTGGTGAGCTCACAGCCAGTAAATTCTGTTTGGGATAAGGGAGATATCGATGAGATGTCTCCCTTTTTTTGAACAGGTCATCGGTCGGTTGAAGAATCACAGTCCAGGATATCCTACTTTTCTTCGAGCTCAATAAGTACCTTCATCGTGGATCGGGGATGAATAAAAGCTACCGGGTGCCCGGCGGCGCCAGGCCGGGCTTTCGTGTCGATAAGCTCTATGCCATCTTTTCCCAGACTCCTGAGCGTTGCGTCGATATCGGTTACGTCGAAACAGAGGTGATGGATACCCGGCCCGCGTTTATCCACGAACCTTGCTATGGCGCTCTCGGCAGTGACCCCCTTGAGAAGCTCGATAATAGTGTTGCCGGTAGAGAGGAGGGCGACCCTCAGTCCCCTGTCCGGGAGGTCCTTTTCCTCAATCAACTCGAAACCGAGGATATCACAGTAGAGATGTTTCGCTTCTTCGAGGTCTTTGACAGCTATTCCGATGTGGTTCAGATCTTTAAGTCTTTCGTTCATTATTCCTCCATCCATCAGGCCGTCGAGCCCGGGGAGTACCGGCCGAAGACCTTTTCCATCGTTGATGATATCTCTCCCAGAGTGCAGCCACCCCTGACAGCCTCGATGATCGGGACAACGAGGTTTCCTTCGCCTTCTGCCGTATCTTTCACGGCTGAAAGGAGAGCGGAGACCTGCGTGGCCTCACGGGCCGACTTGAATGCAGTAAGTCTTTCTACATGCCTCTGTTCTATTTCGGGGTCGATGGCGAATTTTTCCGGAGTCGCTGTATAGCCGCCTGTATACTTGTTTACACCGACCACGGTGATATCCTTTTTCTCGACACCAAGCTGGTATTCGTAGGCACTTCTCTCGATTTCTTTCTGAGGGAAATGTTTTTCTATTGCGGAGGTCATTCCGCCCATGTCCTCGATACGTTTCATCAACTCCAGAACCTTTTCTTCGATCTCATCGGTAAGTCTTTCTATGTAATAACTTCCGCCAATCGGATCGATAGTGTCGCAGACTCCCGATTCCTCTGCGATAAGCTGTTGTGTCCGAAGTGCGGTGAGGACAGCGTCTTCTGAGGGAAGATTGAGGGCCTCGTCTTTCGAATTAGTGTGAAGGGACTGGGTGCCTCCCAGGACAGCGGCGAGGGCCTGCATCGCCACCCTGATGACATTGTTCTCGACTTGTTGAGCGGTGAGGGAACAACCGGCTGTCTGCGTATGAAACCTCAGAAGGCAGGATTTGTCCTTTTTCGCTCCGAACTTATCCTTCATCAATCGGGCGTATATTCTTCTCGCGGCCCGGAACTTGGCCACTTCCTCAAAGATATTGTTATGAACGCAGAAGAAGAAGGAAAGTCTCGGCGCGAATTCATCGACGTCAAGCCCGGCCGCGATCGCTGAACCGATATACTCCACAGCATCGGCAAGAGTGAATGCCACTTCCTGCACTGCTGTAGAGCCGGCTTCCCTGATATGATAACCACTGATCGAGATGGTATTCCATCGTGGAGTGTTTTCCCTGCACCAGGAGAATATATCTGTGATGATCCTCATCGAGGGGGCAGGAGGGTAGATATAGGTTCCACGTGCGTAATATTCCTTCAGAATATCGTTCTGAATAGTCCCGGCGATCGAGGCGGGACCGATTCCGTTCTCTTCAGCGAGAACGACGTACATCGCCAGAAGAATAGCGGAGGTGGCGTTGATAGTCATGGACGTCGAAACCCTGTCAAGGGGGATACCCTTCATGAGTCTTCTGAAGTCATCGATGGAATCAATTGCAACACCAACTCTTCCGACTTCTCCTTCGGCCATGGTATGGTCTGAGTCGTACCCCATCTGGGTAGGAAGGTCGAATGCGACCGAGAGGCCCGTCTGTCCTCTTTCAAGCAGATAGAGGAACCGTTTGTTGGTCTCTTCGGCCGAACCAAACCCCGCGTACTGTCTCATCGTCCACAGGCGCCCCCTGTACATCGTGGGGTAGACGCCCCTGGTGAAAGGATAGGAACCGGGAAGTCCAATATCGTCATTATAGCGTTCGTCCGGGCTGTCGAGGGGAGTATATGCAGGTTCGATCCCGATTCCCGAAGTTGTCTCGAAGCTTTCCCTGCGCTCTCCACCTTTTTCCCTGAAGGGCGAGTAGATCTCTTCACGCCATTTCCTGACACGGCTCGAGAGTCCGTGATCCTTCTCAGCCACTGTTACCTCCTGTTTACAATGGGATGTTTCCGTGTTTTTTCGGAGGAAGCTGCTGGCGCTTGTTGAAGAGGTTCTCCAGTGCGTGGATCAGCATCGGCCTCGTCTGGTTGGGCATGATGACATCGTCCAGATATCCCAGCCCGGCCGCGATGTATGGGTTTTCGAATGTATCTGCATAATGGTCAACGCGTTTTTTAAGCTCGGCCTCGGGGTCATCAGCGGAAGCGATCTCTCTCCTGAAGAGGATATTGGCTGCTCCCTCGGCGCCCATCACCGCCAGTTCGGCCGTGGGCCAAGCTACGTTGTAATCGGATCTGATATGCTTGCTCGACATGACACAATAGGCTCCCCCATATGCTTTCCTCGTGACGACTGTCAGTTTCGGGACGGTCGCCTCGCAATAGGCGAAGATCAGTTTCGCGCCGTGTTTGATTATCCCGTTCCATTCCTGGTCCGTGCCGGGCAGGAAGCCTGGTACGTCCTCGAAGGTGACCAGAGGGATGTTGAATGCGTCGCAGAACCTTATGAAACGCGCGGCTTTGATCGAACTTTCGATGTCCAGGACACCTGCCATGTGATTGGGCTGGTTTGCGATTATCCCGATCACGTGCCCGTTGAGCCTCGAGTAACCCACGACGATATTCTGCGCATAGAGTTCCTGGACTTCGAAGAAATAAGCATCGTCGACTATCATCTTTATGACTTCCTTGATATCGTAGGGCGCTCTGGCGCTGTCAGGAACGATATCGTTCAGACGCGGATCCATCCTCATCGGATCGTCCGATGGCTTGACGTATGGAGGGTCCTCGAGGTTGTTCTGTGGGAGGAATGAGAGGAGTTGCCGGATCTGGTCTATACATTCCTCATCGTCTGCCGCCTTGAAATGGGCGACTCCGCTTTTAGTGTTGTGCGTGTCTGCTCCACCCAGTTCTTCCTGACTGATATCCTCGTGTGTGACTTTCTTGATCACGTTGGGCCCGGTTATGAACATATGGCTTGTGCCCTCGACCATAAAAATGAAATCAGTCAAAGCGGGTGAATAGACAGCGCCTCCAGCGCTTGGGCCCATAATGGCGGAAAGCTGCGGGACGACACCGGAAGCGAGAGTGTTGCGCAGGAAGATCGATGCGTATCCTGCGAGGGAAGCTACACCTTCCTGTATTCTGGCACCGCCGCTGTCCGAGAGGCCTATTATCGGCGCGCCGTTGTCCAACGCGATGTCCATCAGCCTGATGATCTTTCCCGCGTTCGATTCGCTCAGAGAACCGCCGAAGACAGTGAAGTCCTGGGCGAATGCGTACGTCAGCCTGCCGTCGATAAGTCCCTGACCGCAGACTACCCCGTCTCCGACCATTTTTTTGTCCGCCATGCCGGGCCATGTCGACCGGTGAGTGACGAAGACGCCCATTTCCTGAAAAGTCCCTTCATCGAAGAGAATATGAATGCGCTCCCTTGCCGTCAGCCTGCCGGACGCATGGATCTTCTCGATCCTTTTTCTGCCGCCTCCGAGAAGTGCCTGTTCGCGTTTCTGCTTGAGCTCTTCGAATTTTTCCTTTTTCGATTTCAAATCCAGTTCTCCCTTCGGAGTGCGCCGGACAGAAGTGTCCGATATGCATTAAGGCCTCATATTATTTAATGAGCCCGCTGCGGTCAATCTATTATCATGGAATTGGATTGTAAAATCCAGAAAAGACGTTTATGATATCACAATGATACGACTTGTTTGGGAGTCGGTAATCGAACATCTTTCAGATGGAGGTAAGAGGATGTCATTGAGGAGATCGTCAGTTCTGCTGTTTATATTGATTTTGACAGCGACAGCGTTTGTCTCGTGCGGCGGCAACTCTGAAAAGAATACAGAGAAGACGCCCGAAACGATTGTGAAGGATGCTGCGGAGACTAATGAGGAAGATATTTCTTATGTCTCCGAGGATATCAGTTTTGGCATATTCTTCGACAGGGAAGGGACGAAGAGGACGACTGACCTCAAGAAAGGGCAGAAGCAGCTTCAGGTGTTCGTCATAGTACAGGTCCCTGAATTTATCGAGATAGCGGCTGCGCAGTGGCAGCTCTCTCTGCCGGAAGGCCTGGAGATAGATGTCGACAGGTACCACAAGGACAGGGTCATGTCTCTCGGCCAGATGCCCTTTGGAATAAGCGAGAGGTTCAAGCCATGCCTTCCCGGACCGAAGGCGATCATCCACGAGTTGACTCTCAATATCACCAGCGAGCTGAAGAACGCCACACTCTCGATACTTCCATCGAAAGACGGTAATTTCCTCGGGATAGCTAACTGTACAGAAGGATTCCCACAGGAGAGGGCATCCTCATACAAGGCGGTTGTGAATCCCGGTAACTAGGCAGCGGTGATCTTTTGAGAAGGTTTATTACAGCAGCGGAATCGATGGTCGTCCGTACCGTGGTTGCGCTGCTTTTTTTCTATCCCTTTATTACAGGCCGGTCCATATCCAGTCAGGACCTTTCCCATGACAGGAAAGATATCGGATCCTTGCGATCGGTGCGTATTCCCACCGTATCGCCCAGGCCGGGGATCATGCCTCCCGAGGACAGGGGCATGGTCATAAGGCCGTTTCATAGTGTCGCCGGAAAGACCGGGAAGAAAGGCCGTTTTCGGTATGGCAGCAGATGGCTGGATGAGAAAACAAGTCGGGCGGAGAGTGTCCGGATGCCGTTTGCCCCGGGAAGGATTCCTGTTCCCGGTGGGGTACCAGTAAAGGCGGAGGTGACTGGCAACAGGGCGGCAGTCACCGGTTCGCTGAGGGTGCTTGTCGCTGCCGGGCTCTACAGCGATTTCGATGGGCAGCCTGAGGACCTCGACATGTTGCAGCAGGAACTCTTCGACGGTCCCTGGTATCCCGGCACGATGACCGAATACTGGGACGAGGTCTCCTCCGGTATGCTGGACGTCACTGGAGACGTGCGCGGATGGGTGGAACTCGAGCAGATCGAGGACTATTATACAGGTGGACTCCTCAATTGGGGGATAATTATAGGCACTTCCCACACAGATGAAATGATTGAGGAGATAGTGGCGGCCCTGGACGATTCGATCGATTACGGCGAATACGACAACGACGGCCCCGACGGGATACCTAACTCCGGTGACGATGACGGTTATGTAGATATACTGGTGATAGTCCACCCGACGCTTGGCGCCGAATGTTTCTATGGCTACCATATGGTCTCGCATTCGTTCCAGTACTCTTCATGGAAGGATGACCTGCAGCCTCTTGCCACTTCCGATCCAGCGGCTAATGGGGGGACGATACTGATAGACGACTACAATATCGCCCCGACTGTCTCGTGTGAGGGGGGGCTGATAGAGATCGGCGTATTCTGCCACGAGTTCGGCCACTTTCTCGGACTGCCCGATCTTTATGATATCTTCGGGAGAAGTGGAATAGGGCACTGGGGTCTGATGGGAACAGGTAACTGGAACATCCCCGAATCACCCTCACATATATGCGGCTGGTCGAAGCATCAGCTCGGCTGGGTAGAGGCGGTCGATATAGGGTGGGCCCCGGAACAGATCGATCTGGAACCGGTGGAGAAGGGTGGATCTGTCGTAAGGATGGCCCTTCCGACCGAGCGGTTTCGCAGAAGAGAGAATCTTGCTCCGATCACCGGCTGGTCACTGATCTGCGGGTACACGGCGGCTGAGGCGGATGCCCGTGGATACAGATATGATGGTGGTTATGGAAACATGTGGTCCGAATCTATGGCTCATGAATTCGAGATAGACGATTCACGTCCGGTGACCCTGAATTACAGCATCGGTACCGACCTCGAGGACGGATACGATTTTGCATATGTCGTCATTGAACTATATGGAAGCGTCGATACGCTCGCTGCCTATACTGGCAGGGTGGACCCGGTAGCTGAGCAGTTGATCCTTGACGGGTTCCTGCCCACGGGAGGCTGCGGATTCAGGATCCGTTTTGTCCTCCAGAGCGATTACGATATCAGCGATGAGGACGGGGGATTCGATTCCCTCGAAGGGTGGGCGCTGCATGTCGACGATATCTCGCTCAGCGGGGGAGGCCTTGATTATATCACCGACCTGGAGGATGACGCCGGCGGCTGGTATTGCGACAGTGAACCGGCCGAATATTTCCTGGTCGAAAGACGGGTTCGGAAAGGGAGCGATTCGGAGCTGATACAGGAGGGCCTGCTCATCTATCACGCGGAGAACAGTATCGTATATGGCGAGAACGGAAACTCCGGTGGTGATCTGAACGCTCAGGCCCGCGGGGTGGTCCTGGAAGAGGCGGACGGAGAATACGATATGATCGAGTATAATAATCCGATAAATTTCGGTGATGACAGCGATCCATTTCCGGGCTCAACGGGGAACACCGTATTCGGCACGTCATCGATACCTTCAAGCAGGAGCAACAGCAATTCGGCGACTCCCGCCTCTATCACCTCGATCACTTCTTCCGGGGGGATATTCTCGGCCGGAAGATTTCCGATCGAAGTGAATGGATCTTCTCCCCCACAGATCGTGAAGACGGCCGTGGATTCGTTTACTCTCGATATTTCTGGAGCGAATATAGAAAGAGGTGGGACATGCTCTCTTTCCGGTGCCTTCGGAGTGGTCGAAGCGTACGATCTCATCTGGCTGGGCAGGAACAGGGTCCTGGCTTCGTTCAGATCGATAGCCCTCCTTTCTGAAGATTATGACCTTGTCGTGACCGGAGGCGACGGGCAGACCGGTATACTGACGGGAGCACTCGAAGTAGAATCGGTCTTTGAAGATATAGAGGTTATTCCGGGAAGAAGTTTTATTACATTATCGTGGACAGTCGGGGTGACCGAAGGACTCCGGGGGTGCCTCCTATACCGGAAAAACGGCTCGGGGGAATATCTGCCGGTCTCTCCCGACACGATCAGGGGATTGTCAGGCTCTTTCACATTTGCTGACAGCAGCGTTGTCTCCGGTATTTCGTACCGCTACATGATCGAAGGGAATTTCGGAAATACATCGGAGTATCTCGAGGCTCCCGGACTGTGGTCGATAACTGCCGAACCGTTCACTCTTGACAATGCGAGGCCCAATCCGTTCAGCAGCTCTACGACTATTACATTATTCGTTCCTGAGCGTGGAAATGTGACGACGGATATCTATGATGTCGCAGGCAGAAAGGTGTCGAGGATAGACGAGAGGGAATACAACCGGGGGACGCATACTATCGGGTGGGAACCCGGAATGGAGATCTCTTCCGGGGTGTATTTCTGCGTCATAAGGTACGGTGGCCACATGAAAACGATAAAACTTGTCCTGCTCCGCTAGGTGAGAACTCCCTAGAACGTATACGCGATACCCAGTGAGAAATTGAAATGGGTGAACTGCACTTTTTCGAGCAGCACATCCTGACGGTCGAAACTGTACTTGTTGTAATCGTATGGCGCGAACAGGACATCGGCGCCGGCTTCGATCACCATCTCCTTCCAGATATACCTGCTTGCTCCCATTCCAAGAACAAAATAGAAGGTAGTCTGTGAAGGCCTGAATGTACGCGCGCGCTCCGGCGTCGCAGTCACCGGGTTGGCAGACATGAGTCCCAGGCCGACTCTGGCAAATGGTCTGTAAGGAAGAAAGTGTGTGGCGAAGACCATCATCCCCATCTGTCCGTTAAAGCAGGTCACGCTGTTACCTTCACTTGTGCCTGACTGCAACCCGAGCCTGTTTTCCAGGTAGATGTTTCCTGACAACTCGTACCTGAGAGCCAGGTCCATGCCGGCGGCGCCATCCATTCCCCAGTATTCATCGTCCAGGATGGTGTATGTAGCAAGAATTGCCGAGCTGAGCCTTCGTGATACTTCTGCGTGCCCGTTTTGTGGAATTGATGTGACAGCCAGGAGGACTAAAGAAAAGACAACCACAAATCCAGCCATTTTCACCGACAGGGGGCCGGAAAATGTCTTTTGAGCCAAGATGTCTCCTTTCTTTTTGATACCGAGACCATTTAACATTTAAATATAATGCTCGTTTCGATCATTTAAAAGAAATATTGAATTTAATTCCAGTTTTTACAATACTTAGCCTGTTTCGAAGTCAAAGCGGAGGTGAGTCTTGAATGACAAGAATAGATGTATCCTGGGCGCTAACAGGATCTGCATCCATGATCCGACCGATGAGATCCTTGAGGCCGTATGGGTACTTGGTGAAAAGGGTCTTAAGACCGGTTATGACGAGATCATCGAGAGAGACAGGCGTGGGGTAATATCAAGGCAGTTGATCGATCTGGTCTCGAGCCAGGGATGGCTGGTGGAAAATGACGGCATTTTCAGATTCACCGACACTGGAAAAGAACGGGGTAAGGATGTCATAAGACGGCATCGGCTGGCGGAAAGATTGTTGACCGATGTTCTCAATGTCAGCAATGAAAGTGAAATGGAAACTGATGCCTGCCGATTCGAGCATGTTCTTTCACCGGAAGTCACCGACCATATATGTGTCCTTCTCGGGCATCCAAGGACATGTCCTCACGGGAATGCCATTCCGATGGGAAAGTGTTGCATTACATCGGAAAGGAATGTGGAATCTGCCGTCGTTCCTCTCGACTCGCTGAAATGCGGTGAGACGGGAAGGATCCTGTACATGACTACCAAAAAACATGAGAGACTCGACCGGCTTACTTCGCTGGGCCTGTTTCCCGGCCGACATGTAAGGATCCATCAGAGAGAGCCTCTCTTCGTTATATTCATAGGGGAGACCCAGCTGGCCCTCGACAAGCAAATCGTTAGCGATATTTTTGTGATAAGATCAGACTCCGGAGATACGGAATACGGAACTTCCGGCTCCTGAGCGGCCCGGACTGGAACTGAATGGTACCTGACGATAAAAATAGAGACAAGATTCTCCTGGTCGGCAATCCCAATGTCGGCAAAAGTGTCATCTTCTCATACCTGACTGGTAAATATGTCGTGGTCTCGAACTATCCGGGGACCACGGTGGAAGTCTCGACGGGTCACCATGGATCCAGAAGCGGACCGGAAGTGATCGATACTCCCGGCGTCAACTCTCTCTTCCCCGCAAGCGAGGATGAAAAGGTCACAAGGGATATAATCTTCGCTAATCCCGGCGCCACCGTCGTACAGGTAGTAGACACCAAGAATATCTACAGGGCACTGATGCTTACAACACAACTGGCTGAAGCCGGATGCAGGATAGTGCTTGTCCTGAACATGGTTGACGAGGCCAGGCAGAGAGGTATCCGGATCGATGTAGCCGGACTTTCCGAAATGCTCGGCGTAGAGGTGATCGAGACCGTAGCTGTGGAGAAGCGGGGACTTTCGAAGCTTACTTCACTCATTGATGGTGGAGATGCTCGTGTACCCACTGTCAGTGTCGGGTATTCGAGTTCGATCGAACAGTCGATTACCAGGTCAGTAGCGGATGTGGAAGGACTTGGAAAATACAGCCGCTTCGGAATACTTTCCCACATCACGGGCGACGATGGATATTTCAGGGAAGATCCATCGGTAGATCAGGAAGCGCTACAGGCTTCTTCGATAGACTGCGCGGATCAGGCAGAAAAATATTCCGAGCCTCTTTCGTATATAATCGCGAAAACCAGGAAAAAATCGGTAGACGTGATATTCGAATCGGTCGTCAGGAAGGAGAGGGGACTCCTCAAGACCAGTGCCGGCTGGCTGAGAAGATTTATTCCCGCAATCATCCTTGCGGCTATGGCGGGAGTACTCGATCTCATTTACTCCACAGCGACTCTATCTGAAGCGGGCCTGTATCCGACTCTCTATATCCTGGCTCTTTTTGTTTTCGCAATGGCGCTGGCAGGAAAAAAGAGAATGGACAGGATAACGCTGCACCCGGTGTATGGACTCGCGGTTCTCATGTTGATCATATATATGATTTACAAGCTGGTCGGGGTGTTCGCGGCGGGAACTCTCGTAGACCTGATCGAGACAGGCGTGTTCGCGAAACTGATTCTTCCGGCGCTGGGTAAGATCGCCGGGGATGGTTTTGCGGCGGATCTGCTACTCGGGGAATACGGTCTTGTAAGTATGGGACTGAGCTACTCGATATCGATAGTCTTGCCTATCGTCGTCATATTCTTTCTCGTGTTCGGGATACTGGAGGACACAGGGTATTTCCCGCGTCTCACGGTCCTGACGAACAATGGATTCAAACTCGTTGGTCTCAATGGCAAGGCTACGCTTCCGATCGTATTGGGGTTTGGATGTGTGACCATGGCGATACTGGCAAGCAGGATCCTGGAGACGAAGAGAGAGAGAATGATAGTCATCACTCTTCTCGCGCTCGCGATTCCGTGCAGTGCGCAGTTGGGAGTGATGCTGGCTCTGATGTCCGCAATATCGACAGGAGCTGTAATTACGATATCTTTGATCGTCGTCGGGGAATTCTTCACAGTTGGATATATACTGGGGCGTTATCTGAAGGGTTCCAAGTCAGATTTCATACTGGATCTTCCACCTCTGAGAGTACCCAGAGTCTACAATATAGCGATCAAGACCGGAGCCAGGGCAAGGTGGTTCCTCGTGGAGGCCGTACCATACTTTATGCTGGCCACTCTGATCCTGTTCACTCTGGAGCGGACCGGTGCGATGGTTTTTGTTTATCGGGCTGTCGAGCCTGTCGTCGGAAGGCTTCTCGGACTTCCTGTAGAGACTGCTTCAGTGTTCATCATAGGTTTCTTCAGACGAGATTACGGCGCCGCTGGACTTTTCAGGATGTGGCAGGAAGGGATGCTTACAGGAAATCAGATCGCGGTCGCCCTTACGGTGATGAGTCTTTTTCTCCCATGCCTGGCGAGCCTTATAGTCATGATAAAGGAGGTAGGGACGAAGTACGCGCTCGTGATCTTCTTTTTTGTTCTTGTTCTTGCACTGATGACCGGTGGAGCCCTGAATCTTCTCCTTGGACTGGCCGGGATCTCTTTCTGAGATCCTCCCTTCTGATCACCTGACCGTTATTACCGAGTTCATGCCTCCGAACCCGTCCGGCTCAACGGTGTCGTTCGACGGATCTGTGATCTTGACTTTTCGATCGATCAGGAACTTGTAATGATATGTTCCTTTCACAAGCAGGAGAGTAACGGACCATCTGCCGTCGGATCCTTTGATCATGGGGGTGGCCTGGGGAGCCCAGTTATTGAATTCTCCTATTACCGTAACATCCGCGGCATCGGGGATACTGACGATGAAGCTTGTCTCTCTCGGATGGTCATCATCGCTGACCTTGCCCGAAATGTCGGTGTTGTTTTCAATGGAAGCGAATTGTTCTCCTATCAGACCCGAAAGATCGTTTTTCAGTCCTGGAACGGGAAGCCCGGATTCGTCCATCATGGAAAACGATATCGGTGTAGCCGTGAGGGGCCAGCAGGTGGCCAGAAGAATGGAATTCTTGCCTTTTCTGAGTATAACGGTGCCGTCCCACGAATCACGCCCACTCTCTGATTCCAGAACAGGAGATGAGTTGATCCAGAGAGATACGATATTTCGAGTGTCGACTTTCCACCTTATTTTAGACTGTTTTGCCACGGAAATCACCGTATACAAAAGCATTCCTCTGTCTGCCCCTGCTCCGTACAGATGGTCTGGCATGACACTGCCCTCGTGGTCCATGGCGCCATTGGCGACAGAAGACCATCTCAGTTGCTTACCTTCAGGAGTAAGGTAGCTTGTCGCCAGGTTGTCCTGAAGCTGGACTCCGTCTTCGAGAGCCCAGGTCCTGTTTTTAATCGGGCCCAGATGAAGCCATTCTATCGGGACGATCAATTCATTCTCAAAGAATGCTATCCTGTTTCCACCCAGGGAGACGGAGAGGGAGATTGGATAGGTGCCAGGAGAGATCCCTCCGAGCCTCGCAAAGTGAATCGGCAACTCGGTGATCTCGGCTCCACCTTTTACCAGGAATCTGGCAGGAAGCTCTGGGGAACATTGTATCCCATCAAGGAAGACGCCATCCACTTCGCCCTGTGTACTACCGACACTTCTGTATCTGATGGCGATACTGGCCGCAAGGACTTCGCTGCCTGTGAATTTCCGGCCCTCAGGCATATCGAGAGTCACATCGTATCCAGTAGTAAGTACCAGGCTTTCGTCAAAGTGTATCTCCACACGTTTTCCGTTTGACATGAAATCGATGAACGCTGGTAACTCGATCACTCCTGGAACCGATCCGGGTGGCAGATTGAAAGTCTTCTTCCATCTCCAGGGCGGTGCTCCGGCATCTATCTTGATGGGTGTACCGTCATCTGTCATCTTCCACCTGTTACCAGACATCTGGAAAAGTGCCCGGTCGATTTCGAGATCATGCGAACCGTTTCTTATCGATATTTCAAGTTCTATGCTTTTTCCCAGCGGAACGGCCATATCAGGCATTGCCAGGTCAAACCTTGTCTCTGAATCTTTCATGAATATTTGTGACAGTGTCTGTTTTGCGCGGTTGAGTTCGTCCACGGCCTCGGCCGCGGCAAATGTCGAATGTTTTCTCGTCCTGGGGGAAAGCTTGTTCCACCTCACATCATCGATGATTTTCCAGATCTTTTCGTTCTTATCGAGACGGTTCGAAATGTCGCCGAATCTCAGGAGCAGACTGTTGACCAGTTTCATATTTGAGATATGTTCATCGATCGAAGCGCAGCTCTGCGAAAGGATCTCGTTGAGGTTCTCGACATCGGATACAAGTCCGGACTCAATTTTCTCAGCGAGAAGGTCCTCTCTGCGCATTATATCCATGAACAGAAGCAGGGATGAGATCTTTTCGGCCGGTGGAAAGAGTATGTCTCGAAGGCTTGTGGGGTCGTTCCAGATCGAGGACCATGTTGATGTACTTCCGGCAGGATGTGAACCTGAAGGTGGCCTGTGCACAGGTGATTCAGCCAGGCCTGCAAGTCTTGCGGCCGGGAATCCCTCGATTCCGGACAGCAGAGTGACCACCAGCGGCCTGATAGCTGGATTGTTCCATATGGAGCCGCCTTGTACCCCTGAGCGCATGTTCTCCATACTATGCATCAACCTGTTTGCGATCCTAGTCTTCTCGGCCCGGCTCAGAGAATGGTCTATGGACAGAGGAAGGAGAAGATCCGGGGAATGCCTGATCATATAATTCCCCTCCCTGGAGACAGGGTAGAAACAGCCTCTCGTATGATCGAAGAAAGTCTTTAGAACAGCGGAAGAAAACTGATGTGACCATTTCCTCAGTTCGAGTGCGTCTTCCTGTAATCCGGCCCGTGCTGCGATCATGTGAAGCGCGTGAAGCTCGATGCATCCCAGTGCGTTCAGCGATGGTGAGATATAGACATTACTTTGTTTCTCCCCGTTTCCATCGTTCGGAATGAATCCTTCAGGGGTTATCGCCGTCGATGCGAAACGCCTCATCACAAGGTCGTTTATCCGTGGATAGAAATGTTCCAGATATGCCGGATCGTCTCCGAACAGGTAGAGGGTGGTCGTTGCGAGGACAGGGAATCGTACGACCGGATAGAGGATATGATTCTCCCGTATCACCTCTGGATCGGCTCCGCTTTGAAGAAAACTTGTAAGTTGTTGTTTAACATCATATAACGAATTATTTGCATCCACCCGGCCAGGCGATGACATGGATAGCGATGCAAATACCACAAATAGCATAACTACCTTTAATGTAATGTTGTTATGGGATTGAAGTATTTTCATCTCCAGTTATCTCCATCCAGCTCATAACGGGCCATTGCTCGATCAGGGTAATAAACTATTGACAGCAACGTGTATGCCATCTTTAATTGCGCAGTTGAGAAAGGAGCGGATTATGGCATATGAATGTATAAAACTGGAAAAGGATGGCCGCCTTGCGAGGGTCACGATCAATCGGCCGGATAAACTCAATGCGTTAAATATCAAGACTGTTCTTGAGCTGACCGATGCTTTCACGGAATTGAAGGCAGACGAAACGACGGGAGTCGTGATACTGGGCAGTGAGGGAGGGAAGGCCTTTGCCGCTGGCGCTGATATCTCGGAGCTTCAGAAGCTGGATTTGTTGAGCGGCAAGGAATTTTCCGAGAGGGGCCACAGGTTGTGCAATCTCATTGAGAATCTGGGCAAACCGGTGATCGCCGCTATTCCGGGTTTCGCCCTTGGTGGCGGCTGCGAGATAGCGATGGCCTGCACGCTCAGGGTCGCTTCCGAGAAGGCGAAGCTGGGTCAACCCGAGATCAATCTTGGCACTATCCCCGGCTATGGAGGTACCCAGAGGCTCTCCAGGATCATACCGCGCGGGGTAGCGATGGACCTCGTGCTTACAGGCAGGATAATCGGAGCTGAAGAGGCGAAGCAATTGGGCCTGCTCAACAGGGTAGTCCCTCATGAGGAACTCGAAGCTGCCGTCGACGAACTGGCAGAGCAGCTTCAGAGCAAGCCAC
>JAHOYU010000032.1 GCA_019038625.1 Candidatus Latescibacterota bacterium
GCGCGAAAACACCACGTCCCCCTCCCCTGGCACCCATAAGAGTCGCTGCAGGTCCCATAATACCACCCATATCGATCGACACACCTTCGGAACAGGCGAAAATCAATCCAGGCCTTTCCCCCCTGATGCCAAAAAGTACTACCCTGCCAGGTAATTCCTTTATTTTATTCACCATCTCCCGTAATTCTCCAGGATCAGTTCCATCGAATTCCCTTACAAATATCCCCGTCTCACCTATTGTCATATCGGGTTCATCCATTTCACTGGCCATGTGTGAGGCGAGTTCACGGGCGAGCTCCGATTTTTCTTTTCGGAGCTTCCTGCTCTCCTCGAACAGTTTCTCGACTGCCGTTCCGGTCTCTCTCCAGTCAGTGGTGAATATTCTTGCCAATCTGTCAGCGAGAACATGTTTTTCAGAATAATCAGTCAACGAGCGCATTCCACATACGAACTCGATCCTTGTCCCGCTTCTGACTTTTTCGAGACCCGTGATCTTCAGAAGTCCGATCTGACCGGTCGAGCCGCAATGAGTACCACAGCAGGATGAAACATCCACGCCCTCCACATCGACTATCCTGACACTATCGACATCTTCCGGTAACCTGCTGCGGATCCTGGATTTTTCGTCCTGCTTCTCTCGAATTTCTTCATACTCAGCCCTCAATACCACTCTCGATGTGATTGGAATGTTCTCCAGAATGATCTCGTTGACTCTTCTCTCGACCTTGTCTTTCATCCCCTCTGGTCCGATTTCCCTGTCGAGGTCTATTGTCGACATATCCTCCCCGAGATGAAATCCAACGGTCTGCAACCCGCACATCTCCAGAAATACTCTCGATAAAAGGTGCTGCCCTGAATGTTGCTTTGTATGATCCAGCCGCCTTTCACGTTCTATCTCTCCCACAACAGTCTCTCCCACTGACAGCACGCCATCGATATGGTGGCAGACACCATTGTTGTCTTCCAGGACAAGGACAACCTTTTGTCCACCGAGAGTTCCCCTGTCGGATGGCTGTCCCCCGGATTCGGGATAGAAAAAAGTCCGATCGAGCCATATCCTGCTCAGCCCGTCCGGACCACTTTCCACCTTCCTCACAATAGATGAAAACTCCATCCTGTCAGGCTCGGAAAAATACCCTCTCTCCTCAAAGTCCGGCAAAGAACAACTCCCTTTTTATCTGTAAAAAATCAGTCCGACGACAGCTGCCGCGGCTATTGTATAAATCGGATGGACCTTCAGAAAAAAGACTACCAAAAAAGCGGCCAAAGCTATCATCACAGTGTCCCAGGAACAGACAGATCTCGGAGCCAGATGAGCCACGGTGACCATCAGCAACGCGATGACAACCGGCCTGATCCCCCTTATCATCCCCTGCACTGAGGGCACATTTCTGAACTTGTAATAGAGAATGCTTAGAATGATGATAAAGATACTCGATGGCAGCAGTATTGCTGTTAGCGCAGAGAACGCCCCGATCACACCACCGGTCTTCAGTCCGATGCATATAGCCAGTTTCGTCGCTATCGGGCCTGGCAAGGCATTGGCCATGGCAAGGGCGTCTATAAATTCCTCCGCCGTGAGCCATGCGTAGTTATGCACGACCTCATCTTCGATGAGTGGTATTAGAGCGGGGCCTCCGCCATAGCCGAACGTCCCGACCCTGAGAAAAGCGAAAAATATAGACCAGTACAATCCCACGCGAACCTCTCCGATGAAAGACCGATCTCCCTGAGGGTGAATCTTATGATATCCCTGGAAAAGCTACAACCGATTTTATCCTGTCAAGCTCAGGGCCGCGTGCGCTATCAGACTTCGCCGATATGAGTTTTCCGTGCGATCGGGGAGTATAAGAGGAAAAGCGGAAGATCGTCCAGATTGACCACATGTCCGACTGCCCCGAGTTTAAGGGCAGTCCCGGCCATTCCATAGATCAGGGATGACTGCCTGTCCTGAACGACAGTAACAGCCCCGGCCTTCTTCATCTTCAACATACCATTTGCACCATCGATGCCCATTCCGGAAAGGATTATCCCGACAGCTTTGTCTCCGATAGATGCGGCGACCGAATCCAGCAATACGTCCACCGATGGTCTGGCTCCGGATACTTCTGGAAACTCACTGTCCAGGGATATTTTCACCGCGCCACCGAGTTTACGTATCCGCATATGATTCTCCCCGGGAGCGATATAGATGAATCCGGGTTTTGCTGTTTCCCCGTCCACTGCTTCCTTTACAGTCAAAGCACATTTTTGATCGAGAGTCCTGGCAAAATAGCTCGTAAAGAATCCGGGCATATGTTGAACGATCAAGATCGGCCATGGAAACCAGGCCGGGATCTGGGGAAGTATCATTGAAAGCGCCCTGGGACCTCCGGCGGAGCAACCGATCACTACAGCTTCAAAACATTTCTTCTGCTCGATTGTAAAAAAACTGTTGTCGTCGAGCTTGCTTGCAATTGCATCGAAATCTTTCCGGTCCGGCCTGAAGAATATACTTTCTTCCTCCACACTCGTTGCTGAAACCTCTTCCTTATCCTTACTTGCACTGACAGCTGCCCTTATCATCTTTTCGAGATCATCCCTCATCTTGAGCATGTCGTCGGGACGGCCGCTTGCCGGCTTGGAAATGAAACCGAAAGCTCCCTCTTCCAGAGCCTCTATCGTAGCAAAAGCTCCTGGCTGGGTATACGAACTGACCATGATCACCGGGATCGATGAAATCGACCTGATCTTTTTCAGCGCCTGCAATCCATCGAGAATAGGCATCTTTAGATCCAGGGTGATAATATCCGGGTTATACATGGTTACGTAGCGCACAGCCTCCTCACCGTTAGTCACCTTATGGACCTTATCCACCTCGGGCATCGATGAGATCAACCTGACTATCATGGCAAGAACATGTTTAGAATCGTCGGCGCACAATACTGTGATCCCCATAAGTTCTCCTGATCTGTGATCATTCAGATCACTGCGATTTCCTTCCCGGATTTATTTCTTATTCCAAACATTATCATTACGTCACCTGTCTCCAGGTCGAAGATTACCTTCCGTTCCTTCTCCCCCCCAGTATGCATCCCCTCGATATCGATCTCCTCTTCGACCAGTATTTCAACTACACTGAGTAAAGTATTGCCTCCTATATTGGCCACAAGGCTGTCATTCCCCCTGTAACCTCCGATCGACCCACCAGTCACTTTTGCTATCAGTCTGGATTCAGGATGTACCTTACCGCGCACTTCAGATATCAGGTGCCTGGTCGCAGGCCCGGCAGA
>JAHOYU010000033.1 GCA_019038625.1 Candidatus Latescibacterota bacterium
GTCGAGACGTGGTCGAATATGAAGTGGTCGCAGTCGTCTACTGATACGGCGTCGGGGCCACTGGGCCGAGGTTTGTTCTTGTCGCCCAGACGCACGCGGATGTAGCGGACTATAATGTCGGAGGATTTGCTGAAGCCGAGTTTGTTGTCCTTGATCGTGATGCCGTCTCCAGGGGCGGTTTGGCCGGCGATGGTGAGCCCTTGGTTTTGGATTCTAAGCTCCGATTTCAACTCGATAGTGCCCGAGACCTCGAAGACGATGGTGCGCGGGCCGGTGGCCGAGTCGATCCCGTCGCGAAACGATCCCGGGCCCGAGTCGTTTATGTTAGCTAGTTCCTGTTGTGGAAACGATTTTATGTAAAAACTCACATGTAAAAAAGCCTGCTCCTGTTATCATTGAATCGTCGAAAAACCAATGAGAAAGGAACAGGCAAATGAGAACAAAATCTACAAGGCAACAATACTTTGACTTCTCCGGCAAATCAAGGCTAAAAGTTGTGAACGAATACAGAGAGAAATACGGATTGATCTCACAACTACTGGACGACAATCCCCAATTGGTTTCTCTGGTCCATCGGGATCTGGTCAGGATGCTTTCACAATCAACGCGTGGACGCAAGAGCGAATACACTTCTGAGCAAATCCTTCGGTCGCTGATCGTCATGTTCGTCGAGCAGGACAGTCTCAGGCAGGTGGTAATCCGCATCGAAAACAGCGAGTTTCTTCGGCACTTTGTAGGTCTTGGCATCAAGCCTATGATGGACTTCAGTTTTCTGGACAAAGCCTTTTGTGTTTTGAGCGATAAGACCTGGGAAACCATGAACCGTGTATTGGCTCAATACGCAAAAGAGCAGGAGAAGATTTCACCTGAGAAATTGCGTCTGGATACGACCGTTTATGAAACAAACATTCATTACCCCACGGACTCTTCTTTGCTGTGGGACAGTTTTCGTACTCTGGCGAGTTTACTGCAGCAAGTTCAACAAGAATTGCCGCAATTGGCTCTCAAGCACAGGTTTCACATTAAGAAGGTCAAAAAGCTCGCCTACTTTATTGCCCGCAATGGTGGCAGCAACAACAAGAGCAAAAAACGTCAGGTCAAGGGCGCCTATCGCAAGCTGATCGAGCGTGTAAGCTGGATTGCCGAGGTTGCTCGTGAAGCTCTGGTTATATTGGATGGGGCTGGCTATGAAGCAGAGTTACTGACTC
>JAHOYU010000034.1 GCA_019038625.1 Candidatus Latescibacterota bacterium
ACTGACGAGGCATGGTCCGGTATAAGTAATTGATCGATCACCGTATAGTCGGCAGAAGCCATGACGCCGCATTCTCTTCCAAGTTCCGATATCTTTCTCGCGCACGCCCTGCTGCCGGCAGCTTCCAGAAGGACATTCACTCCCGGGTTCTTCTCCATGTAAAGATTCGCTATCCGCCTGAGCGGCACTGACAATGATCCCGCGTGGAATATCACCAGATCGGTCTTTTCGCCATCCCCACAAGACGAGATAATAGTGAGGAATAAAATCATCAGGATCGATAACGACCCGGTCATTGATCGCATAAACGCTGCCCCTTCTTCCAGATCACCTTGAATTTCCCGTGACTTCTACCATCGAACCAGGATTCCCTGCTGATCACCAGACAGGCCGAATCCCATGTCAATCGGTCAGATACAGTGAATAAACATATTCCGGTACACCTGGTCAACCGTTATGTTTGTTCGAACATAACGAAATGGCAGGGATCATCCGCATTTTAGCAGCTGTTTCTTCCTGTTTTTCCTTCATATCTGAATGAGGAACGTGTATATTCAAATCCCTGTAAAACAAATCAATATGATCAAGGAGGCCCTGTCGATGCCGGATAAACGTATCCTGAAGATGAAAGAAGCACACGAGGTACTCTGCGAGTTCTCATTCGATGTCATTCCGCTCGAAAAAGGGTACGCCAGCAGGGCGTTGAGAGTGGATATCGGAGAGAACAAGGTCAGCATACTTCCGATCAGCGACGAGATGAAGAAGATGTGGACGGGAGGAAAGGGGTTCGATCTCTGGCTCACTTTCCAGGAGATCTCGAAAGACACGAAATGGGACAGCCCGGAGAACCCACTCTGTTTCTCCTCGGGCCCCCTGGGCGGAGCGACTTCATTTCCGGGATCGGGAAAGACCATCGTAACGGCCCTTTCTCCTCTCACGAAATCTATGATGGACTGTAACGTCGGCGGATACTTCGGGCCATACCTTAAATTTGCCGGGTTTGACGCGCTGATGGTCACTGGAAAGGCCGACAGGGAAGTCATCGTCCTCATCGATGCTGTCGCTGGAAAGGTGACTATCGAGACTGCTCCCATGGAAAGTGTCGACTCCCATCTTCTCGCAGAGGAACTCTCCATGATGTACGCTGCCGATGAACTCGACCTCAGAAACATCGCCTGCGTTTCCGCGGGACGTGGAGCCGAACACACGCACATGGGTGTTCTCAACTTCTCCTTCTGGGACTGGCGACGTAACGTCCCCCGGATCAAACAGGCCGGACGAGGCGGTACGGGAACCGTGTTTCGCGATAAAAAATTAAAGGCTCTCGTCCTGAAGAACCGCCAGATCAATCCAGCCTGGCGCATAGAGGAAAACAAGGTCGCCGAACAGATCAAACCGAAAATACTCTCCCTTCAGTGCGCGGGCGAGATCAAGGAGATCCACTCTATTATAAATAATTGGAAGTGCGATCCGGAATATGTCATCGAGATGATGCAGGACATCCAGGAGCGGTTCCGTCACATCTCCAAGACGGCCATCGACGAACTTTGCAGCAAAACGGGCAAACCGAAAGCACATCTATACCATATCGCCACATTCTACAAAGCCTTCAGCCTGGCGCCAAAAGGCGAGACGATTGTTCAGGTCTGCATGGGCACAGCCTGCCACGTGAAGGGCTCGGCGAAGATACTCGATTCGTTCGAGAGGGTATTAGGCGTGAAGACCGGCCAGACTACGGAGGACAACAAATACTCTCTCGAGGCGGTCGCCTGCCTCGGAGCCTGCTCTATCGCTCCGGTCGTAAAGATCGGAGATGAGGTATTCGGCAATGTAAAGGCGAAGGATACCGAAAAACTCCTCGAGACAGCCGGCAAGACCGAAAAAAAGAAAAAGACTGCCGAAAAGACCACTTCGAAAAAATCTGCCCGGATATCTTCAGACGACCTGGAGAAGATCGTCTCGTCGGAGAAGGAGATCGCAGCTGGGTACAAGAGTATGCTGATGGTCTGCACCGGCACCGGTTGCGTGTCGGCGAAGGGCTTCGATATCCGTGACAGCCTGATTTCAGTGATCAGGGAGAAGGGGCTGGAAAAGGATTTTCTTGTCGTGGGCACCGGATGTAACGGCTTCTGCGCCATGGGGCCAATCGTGGTCGTCCAGCCGTCCGGCACCTTTTACCAGAAGGTCCAGAAAAATGACATAGCCGAACTGGTCGACAGTCTCGCCGAAGGAAAGGTCGTCGAAAGACTCCTTCACACCGACCCGGTATCGGGCGCCGTGAACGAGAAGATGGACGATATCACCTTCTTCAGCAAACAACAGCTGATCGCCCTGAGAAACAAGGGACTGATAGACCCCGAGAACATAGACCACTACATCGCACGCGGCGGATACGCTTCGCTTCGCAACGTGATCGGCAGCGGAGACCCCGAGGGCGTGATCAGGGAAGTGATCGTCTCCGGTATCCGGGGGCGCGGCGGTGGTGGATTCCCCGCAGGCGTCAAATGGGAATCGGGACGCAAGGCGGCGCTCGAACGCGGTGAGGAGATCTTCGTCGTCTGTAACGCTGACGAGGGTGACCCCGGAGCCTTCATGGACAGGTCAATCATAGAGACCGACCCTCATTCGGTGATCGAGGGTATGAT
>JAHOYU010000035.1 GCA_019038625.1 Candidatus Latescibacterota bacterium
AGGCGACTATTGCCCCACCCGTACCGTCAGGACACAAAACCGCCTGAAACTGGCTGTCGGTATCAATACTTACCCGGGTGCCGCCCGCCCCCCAGATTACGGATCCGTCAACATCCATTCTCTGAACATAAACATCGTAATTCCCCGATGAGTCGTTGTCCCATACGGCGATCACTCCGCCAAGTTCGTCCGTGATCACATTGACGTTAAGGAGATCTACTGATCCGGAGACAAGAGTCTCCCCACCCGCCGTCCAGAGAGAATTACCGTCCGCATCGAATCGCTGGGCCTTAATGGAGTAGATCGGACCAGTCTGGTAATCCTCCCAGACAACGACCACTCCTCCCTCTCCATCACTGAATATCATCGGATCGGTCTGGTAGTTCGTGCCGAAGGCTACGGCTAGCCCATTCGCCGTCCAGAGGGGGTTGCCGTTACTGTCGATCTTCTGAAAATAGACGTCCGGATATCCTCCGTTTCGATAATCCTCCCAGACAATGAAAGTATTTCCCGCATCGTCTGAGACAGACTGAACGTCTTGCTGGTGGTTAGGCGCATCACTGAAGATGTTTCCACCTTCCAGCCAGATCGCTTCGGCAGGCGTTGAATTTATAATAAAAATAAAGCCGATAACAAACAGCAATAGCACTGACCGTTTCATGCTGGGGCCCCCTGAAATAAGATGTGATAAATATATAAATCCTCTGCCGGCGATTGTATCATAAATAAGGTGATTTTTCAATGGGGGAGGCACGATGTGTCGTTCCCCGGGGTAGATAACCAACCCGCGCGGACAGAGTACGCGGGACACAGCATCGTAGACAGGAAACCGGTGGTCAACCCAAGCCCCTATGCGACGCGCAACCTGCCCCTATACGATATACATTCTATGCGACCTGCCGATCGATTCTACCTGTCCTTCGGGCACTCCGGCATCTTTCGCAAGCGAGGGCCATGTGGAAACGACCCCTGCGATTTCCCGGACTATTTCTTCAGGTGAGTTGACGCTGTTCTCCTGCCCCACTTCGACAAGCTCCTCCAGGACAAAACTTCCCCGCCTGCCGGCTATGGTCATCTGGTGACTGGATGTATAACGCCCTTTCGGATTGTACGCATATGCAAGATCGAAGGCAGGTGACAGACGCCATCTGCCTTCGCGGTCCATCAGAAAGGCGATGTTCTTGGTGTGATCATCCTGGTTCCTGGCAACCACATTAAAGACCATGCGGCGAAAAAGCTGCTCGATGTCGTGGTATGACAACCTCAGCTCGCGCATCACCTGAAAAGCTTCCTCGTATGAGTGGCTACCCGGGCTGTTGTAGTCGAAGTGAGCCAGGCCGCAGAGCGAATGGAGGTGGAGTTTATCACCAGTTTCATGCTGTAGTTCACTTCCGACATCGAGGCGATCGAAACGACGCGTCATGAAATGTGCCCTGCCCCCCTCCTCGAGAAGACGACACTCGGTCATATCTATTCCTGCAGCCGTCGCCATCAGATGATAGGCAAATTCGATCCTTCCATACCCTGCCGGATCGCCGAGACTCCGGTCTGTGACTCCATCGAACTTCAGGATCCAGTACCCGAATCCCTCGGGCGCACGGACCTGGCCCGATCTGACCTCACCGGTCTCATCGTTCAGGGCGATCACTGCCTTCGGCCTGTTGCCGCCTGCCGACGTGCCGACACGGATGATGTCGAGCAGGGCTCCGCCAGCAGTCTTCGAATCTCCGCCCATGTTTTTCAGGGCACCACCCGCGTCATTTCCAATATTTGTTTTCAGCCCTCCACGATAATCGAGGACTTCCTGCGCGAGGCTGGTCAGCTCACGCACCTGGACCGGAACGGACTCATCGAGATCTTCATTTATGACCGGCTTAAACTCGAGGGCACCCATCCCCCGCCTGCCGGTGTAGCAGAGCCGCTCGACCGGGCTGAAATCTGCCGGCCTCCTTCCCTGCCGCGCCAGCCACTGATCGATGATCGCGTTTCCGAATCTGTCCGGGAGCGAGTCGGCCAGCAAGCCGGGCAGCCCTTTGTAGGTTCCTTCCGGGAGGTGAGGAAAGGAGAACAGATCCTGCCCGCTCCGCGCACCTGACGCGGGCATCCTGAGTGGAGAAAGCTCCAGCCCCAGATCAAGGAAGTCATCGTCGTATTCGAAAGTGGCGAACCCTCTCGCCTCGTCCCAGGCAACAGCCCCGACGATCCTGTCCCAGATCAGCACGTACGCTACATCGACACGGTCTGCCATCAGATGCCCCCTTTGTCGGAGGTTGAGTCATCTGAATTGGGCGAGTCGTTCAGATCACTCACGCCAGATTTTCCATCGGATCCAGTCACGGATCGATCTGTTTTTGCTCTGGATTGAGCCCTCCCAGCTCTCGCGCGCTTTCTCTGCCGACCCTTCATCCTGGCAAGCTGCATCGGACTGATCCCAGGATCTGGCAGGAAGGCATCGAGATCCTCAAGCGCTTCGAGTGCCCGCAGTACCTGGATCAGAGTGAGTACTCCAAAAGAATTCCCCTGTTCAATGTTGCTGATCGCTGTCCTGCTGAGGCCGGCCTTGTCGGCCAGTTCCTTCTGAGGCATGTTCATATTAAGCCTGCGGCGCCTGATACGCCTCGCGATCTCCTTGAGGATCCCCTTATCATTCATACTGTAGATACTCATAGAACACTCTCTTTCAACCGGAAGTTGGCCGACCAGAATCAGTAATCGGTCATCAGCATTTGCTATTCGCCCCTTGACACCTGCTATATAATGACGTCTATACTTGACATATCACCCGATTACTCCAATTATTGCCGTCTACAGATAACATTATATTATTAATCAATTTTGTCAAGGGGCTGATCATCTCTTTACTATGGAAATCCCCGACTTGTCGGTGTCGGCAAGCTGGTTGAAATGGCACCAGCAGTTCAATTTGTTATCGCCCGGCTCCGCAAGCCGGGTTCGCACGCAGACGCAGTCAATACCCGTGTTTTCTGATTCTTCTTTTCTGAATCTCTCTTCTGAGTCTTTTCTGGATGACAAACGGGCCGTTCGGTAATATATTTTAACAAGCGGATTTTTCCTGGAGAATACTAATGAGAATTCAATCGTTGCTCGCAATATCTCGATTGGCTTGCCTTATCCTGGCATGCGCATTTCTCATCCTCCCCGGCGAGCTCCGTCCAGCCGGCTTCTACGGCGAGCAGAGACTCTACGACAACCTGACGAAGCAGGAAAAAGAAGAATATAACAGCCTCCAGTACATGATGAACGAATACCAGAGAAAACAATATCTGTCCCTGCCGGATTCCAACGAAAGGGAAAGATGGGCACAGCGCTTCTGGCTCGAACTGGACCCCACTCCCATGACCCGTAGAAACGAAAGAAGGGTAGAGTACAGGAAGAGAGTCAGACAGGCAAAGAAAATGTACCCGATGAATAAGCCGCCTGGCTGGGACAGAAGAGGAGAGGCGCTCATACGGTTCGGTGAACCCGACTCGAAAGTCCATGTTCCCGCCAACCTGGATTACTGGAACGAAAGGATGCCAGGAGAAGTGTGGTCCTACTTCAAGTACGACATGATCGTGGCCTTCGAAGACCCGTTCCTCCAGAATGAATATACCTGGTTCATGGAATCCGGGGGGATCAGCAGCAGGCAGATGGAAGAAATCAGAAGGGCTTCGAGTGCTGCCGCAGCCTCATCGGGTGCCGTACAAACCGGTATCGCGTCGATGGCGCTCGACCCTCACGACAACCTCAGTGCGGCCAGCGCCAATCCGTACAGCACCGACTATATCGCATCGATGGACGCTGGCGGGCATTTCGGCCCATCGATATATACTGATGTCGGGCTCGATGCCAAAATCGACAGAGTCGAGGAACAACTCAATAATTTCTTTGTCAATGTAGATAAGAAAAAGTTTTTCCATTCAACCGATCTCGAAGAGAACCTCACCCTTTACTTCGACTTCACTTCCTTCAGCGCGGGAAACGGAAAGCTCCGGACCGAAGTGAATCTGGAGATTCCCGCAGACGAACTCAAATTCAGAAAGAAAAGTCAGGAATACGAATCAAAATTCTCCCTCGCGGTCTCGGTACGGGATATGGAGATGAAGGAAGTCCTGACAGTATCAAACGATGTCGTACTCTCCGTCGATAAGGAAACCAGGAACAAACCCGGGCAGCTTTTTCCCGCCCAATTCATCCTCACCCTCGACCCGGGGTACTATCGCTTCGCCATCGAGATATTTGACAAGAGAACGGGCAAGCGTGGTACATACAGGACAAGCAGTAGCCTGGAAAATATCGGCGGCGAACTGAGTCTCAGCGATATACAGTTCGCCAGCTTTATCGGCCCGGCTGACGGAAACCAGAGCTTCGTAAAAGGAAACCTGAGGGTCGTCCCTCATCCCCTCCATGTGTACAGGAAATCGTCCCCCCTCAAATTCTACTTCGAGATCTACGGGCTGGAGACCGATGAGAAGGATATCGCCTTCTATTCGATCCAATACTCGATCCATCCGAAAGAGAAAAGACGCAAAGGACCTGTATTCGTTGAGATCGAATCAGTCATCAGCTCTGAATTCAACACTTCGGGATACGGGATCGATCAACCGCAGCGACTTGAAATAGCCACCGATGAACTGTGGGAAGGGGCCTTTATTCTGAAGGTAAAAGTGATGGACCGGATAACACGGACATTCACAGAAAGATCGGCCTCCTTCTCGATCCTGGATTGAAGTTTGAACTTCTGTATCTCCTTGACCCTGACGCTTCCTGTCAATGGGCCTCGATCCTTCAATGTTGCCACAGCCCCTTCTCCACCTTCGCTTTTGCTCCCTCCATCCGTACTTAACCCGAACAAAGTGCAAGGGGTTTTACCACCAGCGCTGGTGGTAAATCTCTGACCACCCACGGATTCTTTCTCAAATACCTTCACCGGTGTTACACGATCCCTGATCATTATCGCTGGCTGGTGAAATGATTTGTGAAAGGTCCACGAATGTTTTGTGAAAAGTTTTGTGAACGGTTCATGAAGTAATTTGAAACTCATGAAATAGTTTGAATGCTTGTGCAAATATTTCAAAAACTCATGAAACGAGCCAGATCATCCAAACGCTGGCACGCGAGCTGACTATGACAAAAAAAGTCCCACTTACCATGTTCAAGTGTGGTAGAATGTCACAATGCAGAAAATCCTGATCCATTGCTTTTTCAATAATAATCGTTTCGTGGCTTTCCCCACAGAAACAGGATTAGAAGTTTGCTTCTGAACACCGGGAGGATCACAGTGGGCCGCAACTCGGCATTGGTATTTCTGGTTATCACTTTGTCATTATTATCAACCGACATTTCGGCTCAACTGCCATCAGAATTCGACTGGCGGGATTACGGCAAGGTCACTGATCCCAGATCACAGTATCCTTTTGGTACTTGCTGGGCTCACGCGGCGATCGCTGATATGGAGTCGAAGGTGGCTATACGGGAGAACGTTCTCTATGATTTTTCAGAAAGCAACGTCGTATCTTGCAACCTCAATTTCGGAGGAGCGTTTGCGGGAGGCATAGTGAAAATAGCGGTGAACTACCTCTCGGTATGGGGAACGGTCCTTGAGTCATGCGATCCGTATCTCGGATACCTTCCTGCCATGGTCTGCCGGAACGATACCTGCGATTACTATAAGGTGCTCACCGAGTGGCAGATACTGCCAGCGGACAGGGACGCTATCAAGCAGGCGATCATGGATTATGGCCCCGTACAGGTGAAGGCTGAAACCGATACAGGGTGGAACAGCTACGATGGGACCCGATGTAAAAATGATTGTGAAGATAGTTACTGTCTGGTCAATCACAACATGCTGATCGTTGGATGGGACGACGATCATCATTGCGCTTTTGAAGATGATGGAGTTTGGATAATCAAGAATTCAGCAGGCGTCGCCTGGGGAGATTCCGGTTATGTGTACATATCGTATGGATATAACGGAGTGGAATACAACAGCAGTCTGATTACTGATTACAAGGATTGGAACCCTGATGAAAACGTTTATTTCTGGGACGAGCACGGCTGGACCACCGAGACAGGATATGGTGACGGCATCGACTGGGCAGGAGTCGAGATAGAATCAGCCGGAACGGAGTGGCTGCATGCTGTGAACTTCTGGGCGGTTACGGGCCCCCTGACATACGACCTGTTTATCTATGAGGATAATCTTTCGGGAGCGCCCGTGAACCTTATCATGGGTCCGGTGTCCGGAACAGTCGATAATGCGGGGTTCTATACAGTCGACTTGCCGGAGCTCATTCCCATGACCGCAGGCGATCCGGTGTATATCGTCATGCGGTTTAACGGGTATGGCGCTTCCGCACCGATCCCGATCGATGATACCGGAGCGATGGAGGCCGGGAAAAACTATATCAGCAATAACGGGTCCTCCTGGGAGGCGATCGATTACGCAGGTGTCGCATTAGGCGATATCGGCATCAGGGGCAGGACGACCACTCAGATCGAACGAGGGGATTTCGGATTCTACAATACCTTCTTTCCGTCGTGGGTCCAGGGATATCCAGGGCAGACGATCAGCCAATCTGTCAGGCCGGCAAACTTTGCCACGCTCGTCACGACTCCCTGTAACGGCCCGGATTCCGTCAGCGTACATGCATATGACAGCCAGGGCTGGAGTATGACAGGTGACCCGGCTTTCGGGGCGGGAACATTTCTTGGAGCCGGAGACCTCAGTTTCCAATGGATAAACGTCACTATCCCGTGCTGGGCATCACCGGGGATGATCGATACAGTCTTCATCTATACGACCTACTTCGAAGACGGCCAGTCCCTCGGGGAGCATGTGGACTGTACTGATCCAAACTGGTTCCTTGATGACCCATACTGGTCATCGGACACACTCATTATCGAGGTCGCCGAGCTTACGCAGCCGTTTCACATTGTCGAACAGCCAACGGTCGATATCCCCGTGGGACAGAGACCCGTGTCGGTGAAGTTCGAGATCATAAACGATGACCCATGTTGTGGCTCACCCTACGGTTATATATATACAATAGAAAGCGAGGGGTATATCGGCGAATCGATCGACCAGTATGGTGTGATCGCGGCTGTTTGCGGCGAGGAGACAGGTATTACCTTTGCCGTCCTCGACACCCGTTACGCCGATATATGCGACTACGACTCTTTGACCATGATCGCTATGTACATGGGGGATCTGTCGAAGAGAGACACCTTCGTGCAAGTGGTCCATGCGACCGAGATGACTGGCGATCCCGATCTCCCGGAACTTCCCGAACAGTACACTCTCGAGCAGAACCATCCGAATCCGTTCAACCCGAATACGGAGATCAGGTACTCCCTCCCCGAGGGAGGAAGAGTACTCATCGAGATCTTCGACGTCTCGGGCAGAAGGATCGTAGTGCTGGTCGACGAGCACCAGGAAGCCGGGTACAGGTCGATCGACTGGGACGGCCGCTCCAGCGATGGTTCAAGCGTAGCTAGCGGGATCTACTTCTACCGGATGATCGCGGGAGACTGGATCGCGCGCAGGAAAATGGTGCTTCTCAGGTAGACATATGGAGGATCTTCATGAAACGGATAGCTATATTCGTACTACTCGCAATGACAGTATTTATTTTCTCAGAAGATGTTTCGGCTCAACTGCCGGCCAGGTTCGACTGGCAGGATTATGGAAAGGTCACCATAGCCAAGAACCAGTACCCCTACGGCACCTGCTGGGCCCATGCGGCGATCGCGGATATGGAGTCGAAAGTAGCGATACGGGAAAATATCATCTATGACTTTTCAGAGAGTAACGTTGTAGCCTGTAACCTCAACTTTGGCGGGGCGTTTGCCGGAGGGGTAGTCGAATACGCTATAAACTATCTCTCGGTCTGGGGAACGGTCCTCGAAGCATGTGACCCGTATCCAGGATATCTCCCTGCCATGGTCTGCAGAAATGATACTTGTGCTTACCACAAGGTGATCACTGAGTGGCAGAAACTGCCCGAGGATATGGATGCTATTAAGCAGGCGATCATGGATTACGGCCCTGTTCAGGTCAAAGCTTATACCGATAACGCGTGGAACTATTACGATGGGACCACATGTGTGTGGGACCAAATGGGCGACTGTTATGTCAACCACAACATGCTGATCACTGGATGGGACGACGACATGGACTGCTCTTCTGGAACTGGTGCCTGGATTATCAAGAATTCAGCCGGTTTTATGTGGGGGGATCTTGGGTATGTCTATATATCATATGGATTTAATGGAGTGGAATATAACAGTACACTCATCACCGACTACAAGGACTGGGACCCCGATGAGAGCGTCTACTTCTGGGATGAGCATGGCTGGACCACAGAGACTGGATATGGTGACGGTGTCGACTGGGCAAGAGTCCAGATAGAGTCGTCAGGAGTGGAGTGGCTGCACGCGGTGAACTTCTGGGCTGTGACCGGGCCACTTTCATACGAACTTTACGTCTATGACGACATCATCGGGGGGGCACCGTCAGGTAAACTGGCAGGGCCAGTTTCCGGGACAGTCGATAACGCGGGATTCTATACGATCGACCTGCCGGTATTAGTAACGATGACCCCGGGCGACCCTGTATTCATAGTCATGAAACTCGACGGACATGGGTTCTCCTCTCCAATACCGATCGACGCTACGGGCGCGATGGAGACCGGGAAAAACTATATCAGCGACAACGGGTCCTCATGGGACGCGATCGATGCCGCCGGCGCCTCGGTCGGCGATATCGGCATCAGGGGCAGAACTACCACATCACTGGAACACGGAGATTTCGCGTTCTACGCGACCTTCTCTCCGTCGTGGGTCCAGGGATATCCGGGACAGACGGTCAATGATCTGGTCAGGCCGGCAAACTTCGCCGTACTCTCCTCGACGCCCTGCAACGATGAAGATTCGATCAGTGTACATGGCTACGACAGCCAGGGATGGAATATCGTGGGAGATCCGTCATTCGGAACAGGGCTGACACTTGGCCCCGGCTATACATATATTCAAAATGTAGACATCACTATTCCCTGTGAAGCAGTGCCGGGGACTATCGATACTGTCTGTCTATATACGACATATTTCGATGATGGCGCTTCCCTTGGAGAGCATGTCGACTGTACCGATCCGAACTGGTACCACGACACGCCCTATTGGTCAATGGACACTCTCATTATTGAGGTGGTCGAGAATCCACGACCTCTCCATATAGCTGAGCAATCCACGATCGAGATTCCCGCCGGGCAGAGACCGGTTTCAGTAAGATTCGACATATTTAACGACGACCTGTGTGATAGCCCATGCGACTTCACATATATCGTCGAAAGTGAGGGTCTTGTCGGCCAGGCGATACACCAGACAGGTACGGTCGACGATGTCGATCATGGAAATGCGGGCATGACCTTCGCCGTCCTCGACACCCGTTACGCCGATATATGCGATTACGACTCGCTGACGATGATTGCGTGGAAGACGAGCGATCCGACCAAAAGGGACACATTCGTGCAGGTCGTCCACGTGACCGAGATGACAGGCGATCCTGATCTCCCGGTGCTTCCCGAGCAGTATGCTCTGGAGCAGAACTATCCGAACCCGTTCAATCCGAATACAGAGATAAAGTATTCTCTCCCCGAAGGAGGAAGAGTACTCATAGAGATCTTCGACGTCTCAGGCAGAAGGATAGTGGTGCTTGTCGACGAGTATCAGGAAGCCGGGTTCAGGTCGATCGACTGGGACGGCCGCTCCAGCGATGGTTCGCGCGTATCGAGTGGGATCTACTTCTACAGGATGATCGCGGGAGACTGGTCGTCGCGCAGGAAGATGGTATTGCTCAGATGATGCAGGCCCGGTGATGCAAACCCGCTGATATTGATCCGGGCAACATCCTGCCTGCCGATTTGAGATCAGTCGATTTGAGGTCCGTTGATTCAGGACCATGTCGATTTAAAACCATTCTTGATTCAACTGCGGGTTTGGTATAGTGTTATCGAACCGGCTTTTTTATGGGACAAGACTCTGGAAAGCAGATGATGATGGCTTCAGAAATGACATGGATGCGATCTGCTTCTATTCAAGTGAGAGTGATCTCGCTGGCTGTTGCCATATCCCTTCTAGCAGGAATAACAGCGCCGGTATTCTCTCAGGAGGAGATCTTCACCAAGTGGGAGGAGATCGGGCTGCTCAGGGCGAGAGGCGAATACAAGCAGGCTGTGTCGAGCCTGAGAAAGATCCTCATCGATTATCCCGATGACGGACGGATACAGAGGAGAGCCTGGAATCTACTGGTCCATACGATGTACAAAATGAACAACGAAGAGGAGGCGCTGGCGACAGCCAGACAGGCCCTTGAGCTATACCCCGATCTTTCCGTAAATCCAGCCATACTGCCCGAATGGATGAACGAGACTTACAGTGAGCTTAGAAGCTCGATGTACGGGGCACTCACAGTGACTGGGCCGGAAGGGGCCGAACTCTTTCTCGACAGCGATTCACTCGGCACGGCGCCCTTCAGTATAGACTATCTCAGAACAGGTAATTACAGCCTGACCGCTGAAAAAAATGGCTATCACGCGCGTATAGATACAATCCGCATAGATCCGAGCGAGACCCTGACGTTCGGAATGACGCTTGAGCGAAAGAAAGACAAAAAGTGGTGGCTCTACCGCGTGGGCCCTGTAGTGGTCGCGGGAATAATCGCTATCATCGGTTTTACTTCAGGATCTGGTGATGACCCCGTCGTGGAGGACCCGCTTCCCGATCCACCTGACCCTCCCGCGAATTAACGGACAGGCTATGGTATTTTTTGAGATTCGCGCAGTCGGGAAGCAGCTCGACTGACACAGACTGGAGAATGATTGAACGACCGGCAGGATAAACATTTCGAACCGATCGCCAACCCATATATCGTCGGCAATCCGATAGAGGACCGTCGTATGTTCTTCGGCCGGGTCGATGACTTTGAATTCATCGAGCGCAAAGTGACCGGGAACATGAAAGGCGGCATGATCGTCCTCTGCGGCTCCCGCAGAAGCGGCAAGACTTCGATCCTGTTTCAGATCAGGCAGGGGCGCCTCGGACCCGGGTTCGTACCCGTGCTTATCGACATGCAGTCGGTCACCGTAACAAACGACAGGGAATTCCTCGAGACGATCGCCCGAGCGATCGATTCGGCTCCGGGACTGAAAGACTCGCTGGTCGACGAAGATTTTCTCTCGAGACTTGAGACGAATCCCCTGCTTGCCTTCAACGAGTTCACCGCGAAAGTGGATACCGCGCTCGATGGCCGCAATCTCATCCTGATGTTCGACGAGTATGAGCTTTTCGAATCTCATATCGACCGCGAAAAATTCAGCAGCGACGTATTAAACCTTATGGCGTACTGGATGGAGAACAGCAGCGGCGTATACTTTCTCTTCACCGGGTCGAACCGGCTCGAAGAGAGGAATCCGGAGTACTGGGATTCATTTCTGGGCAAGGCCCTTCACCGGCGAGTCAGCTTTTTGCGCCATGGCGACACGATGAGACTCATACACGACCCTGTCGCTGATCTGGTCGATTACCAGGAAGGTGTCCCTGAAGAGATGTTCAGCCTGACGGCCGGGCAGCCTTTCTATACGCAGGTCCTCTGCCAGTCGATTGTGGACCATCTCAACGAGAGTTGTAAAAACACTGTCTCTATGAGTGATGTCGAGGATGTGGTCGGAGAGATCATCGAGAACCCTCTGCCCCAGATGATATTCTCATGGAGTTCGCTGTCGGCTCTGGACAAGATCGTGTTGTCTCTGATAGGAGAACTCAGCAAAGAGAAAGCCCGCTCTGTCGATCCCGACGACATCATCGAATTCGCAGAAAAAGAAAAGATCGGGTACAGGATAGATCCCAACAAACTTCGAGAGACCGCCGAACGTCTCTTCTCCCAGGATTTTCTCTCCAAGGACCAGGAGAGCGAGAGCTACTCGTTCAGAATGGACCTGTGGAGGCGCTGGGTGATCAGGATGCATTCGATCTGGCAGGTACTCGACGAGATCGCGACCGACGGATTCGATCCCGACGAGGGGATCGAGCCGATCAAAAAGGGAAAGAAGATCGCGACGATAGCATCACTGACAGGGGCGGTACTCATCACCGTCATGGCCCTTGTCTACAGTTACAATATTCGTGAAAAAGGCAGGCAGGGCGCCTTTACCGCGCCTGCTGATTCCACGACGCTGGAGATCGCGACCGAACCACCGGGAGCCCAGGTATTTATCGATCGTACGCTTGTCGGGGAATCACCAGTCATGGAGAAGGTAGAGGTAGGGACTTCGTTCCTCCGGATAGCGATGACCGGGTACCACGAGTTCGAAGATTCGATAAGCCTCGAGAAGGATGTCCCGTTCGAAAAGAGGGTCGGACTCATCGAAAAGACAGGCAGACTTCTTGTAGGATCCCAACCTGAGGGAGCAGTCGTCGAACTCGACGGGCATAAGACTGGCCTTACTACTCCAGCCTCATTCGACAGCCTGACAGTAAACAGCCTGCATTCGGTCGTCCTTCACCTGCCCGGGTACTACGCCAGAGAGACCGCCGGAATACAGATAGTCTCCGATTCGACTATAACGATAACGCATAACTTTTCCCGCGTAGTACATCCGTTGACAGTGATAACTGATCCTGCTGGAGCTCTTGTCACGATAGACGGTGAAGATCGCGGGGAATCTCCTGTGAGTATCAGAGCCATAGAGCAGGGCTCTCATCTTATTATGGCGGTAATGGACGGATATTTCGATTCGCAGATGAAAGTAGATATCCCAGTCATCCGCAACCAGGTCCTGATCGTACTCGACCGACTTCCTCCGGGCGAACTTATACTTGAGATCATTCCTTACGCGGAACTATGGATAGACGGCCGACTGGTCGAAAGGGACGCGGTGAACTACCGAGCGTCCCTTCTGCAGGGAAGTTATCTGATCGAACTGCGGCATCCCGTATTCGGTGACATCACAGAAACGGTGATTCTCAGATCGGGCGAGACGACTAAAAAGACTTTCAACCTGGAGAGAAGAGACTGATGACAGGCAAAGTATTATCCGAAAGATACCGGATCGACAAGAAGATAGGCCAGGGTGGGTTCGCGATCGTCTACCTTGCGCACGACGAAAAACTGGGAAGGGAAGTAGCTGTAAAAGTTCTTTCGTCTGTCGAAGAAAACGAATCGTTTCGGGAGAGATTCCTCAGAGAAGGGCAGGCGCTTGCCAACCTGAACCATCCTAATATCCTGACTATATACGATTGCGGCAGCTACGAGGGCCATGAATATATCGTGATGGAACTGATAAACGGACCCTCGCTCGAATACCTGACAACAAAGACAAGCCTTTCAATATCGCAGGTCTGTTCGATCGCGTTGCAGATCTGCCAGGCGATGGAACACGCCCACTCGCAGGGGATCATCCACCGTGACCTTACTCTGAAGAATATAATGCTGGACGAGGAGGACGCGGACAAGGCGAGAGTCAAACTCCTCGACTTCGGCCTGGTCAAATTCATTAATTCCGGGTTGCTGACGACAGGAAACGCAATGATGGGTACTCCGGCCTTTATGGCTCCGGAGCAGATTCTTGGCAAGAATACAGACGGACGGGTCGATATCTGGGCCTTTGGTATAGGGCTTTACAGGATAATCACGGGATCTTATCCATTCGCGGGGGAACATCCCGCGGCGTTGATGTACTCGATAGTCAACGAGACCGAAATAGATTTTCCCGAGACGGTATCGGAAGGATTCAGGGAGATCATCAGCCGGTGTATCGAGAAGGAGCCCGATGACAGGCCCCAGGGATTCGGGGAGCTGATCTCCAGCCTGGAGGATATCAAGAGATCACTGTCCGATAGCGTTTCAGGCGTTACGACGATGATGTCCAACGTGAGCAATTTCGCCGATAGAAGCAGCAAACGCAATCCCTACCTCAACCGTGTCATGATCAAGAATCTGAAGGAATTCATCGGGAGAGAAAAGGAAGTAAGAAAGATCTATTCACGTCTCGATGCTCCACAACCCCAGTCTATCTCGATCGTGGGGGACCGACGCATCGGGAAATCCTCCATCCTGAACTTCGTCTACAACAGGAGTAACAGGAAAAAGTATATGCAGAATCATGGGGCCTCGATTTTTGCCTATCTCGATTTTCAGAACACTGTCGATAACAGCGTCCCGAAATTTATAGATCTCCTGTTCAACGTTTTCAGTTTTGAGACCGGCGACAGGACAAAGTACACGGCAAGGCCCAAGACACTCGAACAACTGAAAGATGTGATACAGGAAATACATGATTCAGGCAAACGGATCATAATCATGATGGACGAATTCGAGCTGATTACAAGGAATGAAAACTTTGAGATGGACTTCTT
>JAHOYU010000036.1 GCA_019038625.1 Candidatus Latescibacterota bacterium
GTCGACCCACTTGTGGCCTGAAAGCGCATCATAGATCATGGCGTTCACGCCGAACTTCAGACTTGTCGCATCGTAACCAAGAACCGTCAGATATGCGGTGACGACCGAAGAGGTCTGGCCGGTCCAGCAATAGGTGACGACTGTAGCCTCAGGATCGTAGTTCAGGAACTCTCCGCCAGCGAGAGAAAGCGGGTTGATCCTGAAAGCACCCACGATATGTCCATATGTGGTCACATCGGCCTCGGCCCAGTAGTTGTTGATGAAGTAATCGGTCGGAGTCGTAAGTATGGTAGCAGCCGGAGTTCCCTTGAATCCTCCAGCCGTCATCGCTGCTACGCGCTCGGCAAGGATGCCTGAACCGGAAGTCGCGGTCGCAGCTATCGAAGGATAGTTGTGTGCTACCAGCGTAGCCGTTGCATCGGTCGACCAGTTGTCATGTCCCGTGCCTATATTTGCTGTATTTTCCGACCAGCTGTCGAAGTCGTTGGACCAGGAGCTGAATCCGAACTTCAGAACCTTACAGTCGGGATGGCCGCTCAGGCGGAGCGCTACCAGGCCGTGACCGGCGGACTGGCCAGTATAACATACTACCAGGATGGTCTTGTCCCCGGTGTTAGCCGCCGCGTCAGCCACTATTGTACCGAGCGTGGTGTTGACTGAATTTTCAATACGCCCACTTGTAAAATGCTCCGATGACCTGAGATCCATGATATAGAATGTATCCGGATTTGCATCGACTGTTGCCGCCGTTATGATCCAGTCGGCGAGCATATCACTTAATTCGAGGTTCTCTGCGACCATATAGTCCCTCAGTACCGAGCCGGAATCCACTGGCGCGGTAGTATCCTCACTACAACCCGTAACAAGGAAGAGGGCCATCAGGGCCGTCAGGAACAGAAAATACCTTACTTTTCCAAACATATTCACTGCCTCTCTCTTTTCAGTGCCATAATCCTGCTAACTTAGTTGTTGCAAACAGGAACTAATGTGCCGTTTCTTCTTTCCTGCTCGCACCCGGGGTCAGGGGTACCTCCTTCGGGCTTGAATCCTGTGCCTTCCTGCTTCAATTTTAATCAATCACAAAAGACTTCTCAGCCTCTATCAACCCCCGCATCCGCCTTCTTCTACCACTTCCTCTTCCACATCGAGGGCTTCAGGGCCCTGATCCCACACTACCCAGCCACCATACAGGTCTTTTACATTCGTATAGCCCATCTTGACCAGCGTCTCCGCTGCCAGGGGGCCCCTCTCTACCTTGTATCCAAAGATGATTATCTCGTCTGTCTTCTCCGGAGCGAAGAAACCTTCGGAATCCCAGAATTTCGCGTCCGCGATACTGAATTCAAGGACCCCCCTGGGAATATTCACTGCCCCGGGAATGGTGTCCTCAAAATATTCGTCAGATTCACGGACATCTATGAGGAAGAAAACATCCTCGCTGTCCATCTTCACCTTGAACTCTTCGATATCCATCTGTTCGATTCCCGCCTTGGCCTCGCGGACCATCTGCTTTGCGTCATCGTAAATATGCGGAGCCCTGCCGTCGACACCGGCTCCACCGCATCCCAGAAGACCCATCGCAAGAGCGGCAATCATGATCGTCATTAATAACTTCATTCTTCACCTCTCCTTATATGGCGGAAAACTTGCCGGTCCGTTCGTTCCATTTAACGAAACCGTACCAGAGGGCTATAATTACAAGGAAAATCAGGACTGCTCCTCCATATCCAAAACGGTCTGGCAGAAACACCTTCTGCTTCGCCCATTCGGGGAGCATCTCAGCAAATCCCGGTACGATGAACTTTTTCGAAATGGGAGCGAACAGCATAAACCCTATCGCGGAGAACCATAGCTTGATATGACCCTCTCCGGCTCTCCATAGAGTCCCGACGGCGCATCCACCTGCCACAGTCATACCCAGCCCGAAGATCACACCACCGATGATCGCCCTGAGCCAGAAATGGGGGTATACCCAGACCATAGCCAGTGCCCTCGCGGCTCCGGGGGTCGAGGTCCCGACACCCATATACTTGATAACGGTAAAACCGATGATACCGACGACCAACGCGGCCATCACGCCGACCGGCGCTTCCGACTCACCCGTCATGAAAGGCTCGCGAAATGCCCTGACGATACAGAATCTCGATCGCTGAAGGACGATCCCGATCACCAGCCCGATAATAGCGAACATCGCCATGCCGTTGTCCGCACGGAAACGCATAGAGAAACTTACCAGCAGAAAGATTGTCAGAATGGTGCCCAGAATCGGCTGCCACACACCCCCCGCTCCTTTAGCGGCCAAAAAGGTGTAAGTCTTTCCCATACTCATCTTAGGAAGCGCTTCCATCTCCCAGATGAGATATTTGAGGGCGAAATATGTACCGATCAGGAATCCGAGGGCCAGGATTATTGCTCCACCTGAAAGTGCGGCCCATCCACTGAGGAACCCACCGATCGTGCATCCTATGCCCAGGGTGGCGCCAAGCGCCATAAGTACTCCACCGATGAGGCCCTTCAGCATCTCACCCATGGGCGGGATCCTCAGCGCGAATTCCCTGCCGAAAAGAGCTCCCGCAAAGGCGCCCAGGAGGGTCATGAAACCCAGAAGGCCGTAGGAATGCGCCAGTACCGGCTTTACATGATCAATGCCGAAAAGCCCGATCGCCTGGTAGACATTCTCTCCCCAGTTCGTGTAGGTGCCACTGCCACCCCAGGGCGATTTAGCCAGAAAAAGGCATATGTTCAGAAAAGCCAGAACGATTCCGCCGGCCCATACTGGCCAGGTCTTGCCGAAGAATGTAGCCCACAACTGGCGCCAGGCACCATTTTTAGGGTCTCCCATTTAATTCTCCTTCATTATCTGCTCTCTTACCATGCATCTCGTTATCCGTGTTTGAATCAACCCTTACGGATATAGAACTTGAAAACGCCCGCATTGTCTTCGACGCCCAGAAGTTCGTTACCAGTCTTCTCACACCATCCGGGGACATCGCCCTTCGATCCGGGGTCGGTACCGAGCATTTCCAGTACCTGCCCTCCATCCATGCCTTTCATCTCCTTGGCCAGCTTCAGCATAGGCATCGGGCAGGAAAGCCCCTTGCAATCCAGAGTCTTGTCGACATTAACGTCCATGTCCATTTGAAACCCTCCTTTTACTTTAGTAAGTCCTCAGTTCATTCATCCACTTTCAAAACATCCCGGAAAATCATCTGAATCCGGCAGAACACTCTCAAAACGAGCTTATTCATCAATATATCGCGCTACTTGGATATTTCTTTATCAGACTATTCAAATAGTACGATATATTTTATTAAAAAAAACAGGCTACGCTTTCTTCAACATCTTGATGATCCGGCGCACTTCAGGAATCTCTATCTTGTAGCAGACCCTCGTACCCTCCCTGCGGCTGGAAATGATGCCGGCATTTTTTAAGATCTTAAGATGTTGGGATATAGTCGATTGCGGAAGCCCCAGATTCCTCTGGATCAGGGAGACATTGCACCCGTTCCGCTGGAGTCGGTCAATGATCTCCATCCTGGCAGGATGCGAAACGGCCTTGAGGATCTCACTGCTTTTCCTGTAATCCATATAGCTTCCTGCCGTAAAAGCGCAAAATAAATCGCAAAACCTGCCCCGCGACTTTTAAGTAATAGTATATTTTTTGTGGTAAAGTCAACAAAATAATTCAGGGCTTAACTATTTTTATTCGGTGCTTAACTATTATTATTCGAGTCAGGTCACCGGAAGCTCAATGCCTTAAATATCAGGAGCCCCACCGGCGGTGAAGCTCCTGATACGATCTTCTTAGTTGCCGGTCAGTTCTTTTACCGCTTTTTCCAGCTCGTCGCCACGCAGGTTCTTATATCTTATAACACCTTCGCGGTCGAGAAGCAGAGTCGTAGGGATCGACGCAACAGCATATTTCTGACCGAGTTCAGACTTCCAGCCCTTTCCATCGAATATCTGGCGCCATTTTATGGATTTATTTTTTATATATTCGTCCAGCTTTGCTTTATTGTCGTCCATGGAGATACCGATGATCTCGAACCCCTTCGGATTGTATTTATCATACACCTTTTTAACGTGGGGCATCTCGGTGCGACAGGGGGCACACCAGGTCGCCCAGAAATCGACCAGGACTACCTTTCCTCTATACTGGCCGAAACTGATCGGCTTCCCGTCAGTCGCGGTAGCACTGAAATCGTCGGGAACCTTGCCGATCGCCAGGCTCTTCAAGATGCTCATCCTGTCGATCATGGACTGCGCCATCTGTTTCATCTTTGCGTCTGAACCGGATGCTTCTACTGCTTCGCGGAAGACCTTTTCCGCTTCGTCGAATCTCGTCATCGAGACATAGAGATTTCCCATGGAGAATTTCGCAATGCCCAGATCTTTCGGGTTTTTAGGAATATCCTTATCGAAATACAGAAGCAGATGTTTCTCGGCATCCTCCAACCGGTTAATGCTCGAATAAATCTGGCCAAGCATTAAATGCGCGTTTCCAGCAGCTTCTGTTCCCGGATGTTTCTCCAGAAATGCCAACAGCTCCCTTTCGGCCATGTCTATCAGCTTAGGCATCGGAGTCGAAGACCTCTTCGCCTCAAGTGATTTCATGATCCCATCGAACTCCTCGCGGGCTTTGTCGACTTCCTGCGCTGAAATCATCGCGGGAAGAACAAAACAGGCGACAAGGATCATAATAAAGTGTCTTTTCATGCCATTCCTTTCAAAACGGGGCGTACCAGATCACCGGCACGCCCCTTCCGTTAATCTAAAGAAACAGCCCCCCCTTGAGCCGTTCCTGACTATTTTTTCCCGCTACTGACCCTTACAGTACCACGAATCTGGGCTTCGATCTCTTCATACCCTGGATAGTTGGTGATGAACTTGATCGACCCCATGTATTTTCCCGATTCCGCCGACGGGCGCAGGCTGATCTTGCAGCTGTACGCCTTTCCGGGCCTTACTTCCCTCAGGTTCACAGTGATGTCATCCCTGCTGGGGATAACATCGAGGATCTTCAGGGAATCTCCCCTTGCCGCGATAATAGACACGACCTTTTCGAAACTCTTCGATACACCTTCCTGCATCCGCATCTCTCTCATTATGACCGTACCCGGATGCACCTGCACATCGGGAGTGATGACCATCCGGAATGCAAATTTCTTCTCGGGCAGATCAGCAAAATCCGTTTCCAGGATTATATCGCCCGTATACTGTCCGAAAGGAACTACGTCCCGCGTCCTTGTCTCGAGGCGATACTGTTTTCCACTCTCAATAGCCTCGAGCTTCACACTGATATGCTCTGTGAGAAATTCATAATCCTTACTCTTTTTGCTCCAGTGCCATCCGATGATCTGGACAGGCTTCTGCAGCTTGTTGGTGATCACGGTCTCTATTTTGAGTTCTTCGTTCGCAAAACCAGAAAGCGATAAACTTTTTGTAAAGTCGAAGACCTTCTTTACGACACCGGTGACCTTAAGGATGATCTTCGGGCTTTCGGGATCGTTCGTCGTTACGGTGAACGCTTTGGTGAACCGCCCTGGGTGTATCTTGAAACCTACTATTTTAATTCCTATTTTTCCTTCCTTCCCGGGAAGGATGACCTTGTCAAAGTCGGCCACTGAGCAGCCTCAGCCAGGCTTCACGTTATTGATGTGAAGCTCACCTACTCCGTTGTTTCTCACGATGAATTCGTAGGCTATATCGATGCCTTCGAAATACTCACCGAGGTCCACCTGTTTTTCCCTGACAAAGAACTTTGGCCCGTCCGTGCCAGCTGCCTGCAATGTGGCCGAGATGAATATCCCGCCCAGCACCAGCAGCAGCACCACGGCTACGGCCATTCTGCCAAGTCTCTCCATATCTTTCCTTCCGTTCACGCCCGACTTTTCCACGGTACAGCTTGCAGATCTCAAGCGCTGCCGGCCTATCCGCAGGCCGCGGAAAAGTTACAGGCCAAAAAGTACACTGCCCCGGTACCTGCATCACAGGCAAGACCCGCGAACAGGGGAGCGGGGACAGTTATCGTTCGGGTATATATTATATGTCATCGGAGCACGGTAGTTCCACTATTTTATTGTTCCGGAACAGCCATACCATAGTCATCAGAGTATCTGATCCTCCTCGATGGCCTTCCCGAAATCCTGCCAATCCACCAGAGTCCAGCCAGTTCAAGCATGATATCCTGTCCGCCCTGGACGATATATTCCCCGGTGATCTCTCTGAAATCCTCTATCGTCAGTCCTGATGTCTCCAGGTCAGACCTGAATTCATCCCTGTCTCCTTCAAGCGAGGAAATATATATCTTCAGCCCGTTTTCGCCGGGTACGATCTTATACTCGTCCCGGTACTCTCCGATCCATCTGATTCCGGTATCCGACAGAAGCCTCGATATCGTCATGACCGGAGCCGCCACAAGAAAACTCCTGTCTGAAAGGGTGTCATAATAGATCATCTCTTCATCTTCCCTGCCGAAGCGCGTCAGGAAATCGTCAAAGTCTCCCGGCTCCATCATCTGGATGATACAGACCAGGGAAGACTGTTCCTGTCCGCCATCTTCGAGACTCCTCAGCCATATCAGGAAATCCTCTCCCACCTCCCAGGGTAGTATGCTGCCAAACGGAAGAGCTATGAAAAAACTGTTCTCATCGAAAAGTCCTTCAATATATGAATCGGGAGGAGAGTCATAGCCCTCGTCGTATATTCCGGGCCAGTAGTGGTCTATGATGATTATCTCCACATGTCCGAGATTGAAATCCTTCGGTTCGTGGCGGACACAATGGTGGAAGAATCCGGTATAAGGTCCTGGAGGGTCGGGAATGATACGTTTGTTCCTCGGCCCTTTGGGCTTGCGCGGCCTGCGGGGCACAGAAGGATTGTTGGGTACCGATAGCCTGCGAGGCCTTTTGACCTCATCGTTGGAGCGCCTGCCGTGTTCGTCTCTCTCTTTCCTGTCTCTGGTCCTTTCGGGATCGACCTTCTTATTCCTGGTATCCTTATCGCGTTCGTGGTCTTTTCTTTTCGTTCGTTTATCATTTTCATCCGCGGCAGCCCGCCCGGACGCTGCCACCAGGGTCAGCGAAAAGGCCATTATCAGCGCGATCGAGACTATGGCAACTTTTTTCAGAAATACCGATCGGACTCTTCCCGGATATGATATCCCGATCTTGATCATGGATCCTCCCCCTCAGGATAAGCGGCAATTCCCTGTCTGCAGGACCTGTATAAAATATAGCAGAAAGAGGGCTCGAAGGGAAGGGCTGGCTGCAGACAGCGAGCGGAAGGTCGGGATCGTTCCGGGAAACTATTCTATTAATAGTGTCTTCCTGTGCTGATGTTACGTGGTAATGGGTGAACTGACCTCATACCGGGACAGGCAGCCGCGCTGACACGGGGGACCGGTGTCACAACTATGAAATAGATCAGGGTCAGTAGTATTCTTGATACGACGCTCCCGATCAGACGTGAGAGTCCGAACCAGAGATAGGCCGGATACTTGAAGAGCGCTGGCACGGTCATGTCGACGACAAGCAGTACGATCGCTATCTTTGCGTAGAGGATGTCGTCGAGGAAAAAGGTCAGAACAAGGCATATGAGGACGAAGGCCATGCCGTTGTCTTTCGCCTGCTCGTTCGATATCGAACGAGGAAATATCCCTGCCCGGTGGTCACTCCGACCTTTCCGAAAAAAACCGGATGAACTTTTTCTTTGCTTTACTTTTCAGATAAAGTAGATTTATTTTGGTATGGAAATAATGTGGCGTGCTTTCCTTCTGGAAGCGTGCCTTCAAGACCCTCCCGCGTCCCCTGTGAGATTGGGTTGATCCCCACAGAAACGGGAATGGAAAAGAGGAGATAGATATGCCAGCATACAGTGAAAAAGTAATGGATCATTTCATGAACCCGAGAAATGTCGGGGATCTCGAAAATCCTGATGGAGTAGGAGAAGTCGGGAACCCCGTCTGCGGTGACATGATGACATTCATGATAAGGGTCGTTGACGACAGGCTCGAGGAAGTCCGGTTCAGGACATTCGGCTGCGGCGCTGCTATTGCCGTTTCCTCCATGATCAGCGAAATGGCTACGGGCAAGACCCTTGACGAGGCCATGAAAATAACTAACGCAAGGGTCGCCGAGGAACTCGACGGGCTGCCAGGGCACAAGATGCACTGCTCCAATCTCGGAGCCGATGCACTGCACAAGGCTATCGAAGACTACAGACACAGCCTCAAAACGGGAGAACCAGCCTCTCTACCAAGCCCGAGAGAGGCCGAACATACAGAAAATAAATGTCCTTTCTGCGACGCATCGGTGGAAGAGTCTTCCGAATTCTGCAAATCCTGCAAGGCTGAGTTCACCGCGTGCACCAAATGTGGAAAAATAGCGGACAACTCGAAAGACGAGTGTCCCCATTGCGGAACCAGTTTGAAAAAGTAACTACCGCCGGGATCACACAAGGATCTATTCCACCCCGGCTTTCGTGACAAGGCGGACCAGCCTTATGCCCAGAAGTGAATTAGTTGAAAAAATCCGCGGCTTGAGGGCGGAAAAGGACGCCGTTATACTGGCGCACAATTACCAGCCAGCCGAGATACAGGATATTGCCGATCACATCGGCGACTCTCTCGATCTCAGTCGGCTTGCCTCGACCCTTCCGAACAATATAATTATCTTCTGCGGTGTCCATTTCATGGCCGAAACGGCTGCCATACTTTCTCCGGATAAAAGGATCATCCTGCCGGATCCGGACGCGGGGTGCCCGATGGCAGACATGCTCGACGCGGAGCAATTAAAAGCCTTCCAGGAAAAACACCCCGGATCAGTGACGATAATGTATGTAAACTCCACAGCCGCAGTGAAGGCCCTTACAGATGTCTGCTGTACTTCAGCCAATGTTGTTGAACTCATGGATTCGGTCCCGAAGGATAATGATATCATCTTTGGACCCGACCGGTATCTTGGCGGATGGGCCGCATCGCGGACAGGCCGCACCGTCCACCTGTGGAACGGGTATTGCCCCTCCCATCAGAGGATTTTGCCAGAAGAGATCAGGGCTCTTCGAGAGGAATTCCCGGACGCTGTCGTAATGGTACACCCTGAAGTCAACCCGAAGATCGCGGCTGAAGCAGACATCCTTCTCGGTACCGGGGGGATGATAAGGTACGCTGGCAAAAGCAGCGCATCCACATTCATAGTGGGAACCGAAGTCGGAATGATATACAGGCTTGCAAAGCTCTACCCCGACAAGCGATTCTTGCCTGCGTCGCCGAACGCCCTCTGCCCGAACATGAAGAAGATATCCCTGGAAAAGATAGCCCGGTCCCTCGAAACACTTCAGCCCGTGATCGCTGTAGATCAGGAAACAGCTTCGGCGGCCCGCCTTTCGATCGAACGGATGATCGGCACCTCCTGAACGGTACTGAGTCTCAGGCTGCCTTGAACAGATCCTCTCCAGAAGGAACCTCCGATCTTTTTTTATTTTTCCCTCAATATTTCCCGCATAAGAGCCGAAGTATAAAGAAAATATAATGTTTGACAGAACCCCGACGCTGGATTATAAAAGTCAATCATATGTTTTTCGTGTCTTGAGCTGGATACGTTTCGTGCCTTTAACCAGGGAAGGAAAGTGACATGAACAGAACTATCAGTTTTATGATCACCCTGTCTCTAATCATCGTCCTCGCGGTACCTGCCCTCGCCGGAGAAGATTGCAAGGACAAGAATTTTGGCTTCAAGTTCGGTGGAAACCTGAAGACCAGCTTTATCTACGACATGACGAGGATGTACCCCGGCAACTATGCCCTTTACGTCCCCGCCTTCGAAGGTGAAAACAACAGCGAGCTCTTCCTCACTGCCCGCGAATCGAGGCTCGGATTCGATTTCTGGTGGAAGGACGAGGATTGGACCACAAAAGCTTATATGGAGTTCGACTTTCAGAACAACGGGCCTACCGAGAACAAGCCTGTTCCCATGCTGAGGCACGCCTACATGAAGTTCGGCAAGTGCAACTGGACGATCCTCGCCGGACAGACCTGGGATATCATCTCTCCCCTGAACCCTGCGACCGCAAACTACTCGGTCCTGTGGTACCAGGGGAATGTCGGTTACCGCCGCGCGCAGCTTCGCTTCACCACCTGGGCCGATGCGGGAGAGAACGGCAAGATCAAGTTCGATGCCGGTATCATGAGGAATATCACCGGTAATCGTTACGATTTCTATGATGAATCCAACACATCCTCGGTAGCGCTGGTCGAAGATGGCGCCGACTCCGGAATTCCGACCTTCCAGGGCCGTCTCGGTTTCGCCACGAAGATGGGCGAGGAAGGCAAACTCAGCATCGGTGTTTCGGGACACTATGGCAGCGAGACCTACGGCACCGAAGACTCCGTGTCTGTCGACTCCTGGTCGTTCAACACCGACCTGTCCGTCGCGGTGAACAAGAAGATCGCCCTGAAAGGCGAGTTCTTCATGGGCGAGAACATGAGCCAGTATCTCGGTGGCATCGGCCAGAGCTACAATCCTCTCGGCGACGCGCTTCCTACGATGGGTGGCTGGGGGATGATCTCTCTCAAACCCAAAGCCTGTGTGACATTCAACCTCGGCTACGGTTTTGACGATCCCGATGAGGCTGAATGGCTCTGCCCGGACAACTCTGGAGCATACTCGATGAAAGACCTCAATTCCGAATTCTTCGGCAACGTCTTCTACAGCGTCAACAAGAACATCACGGCGATCTTCGAGGTCGCCTTAACGAAGACGGAGTACCTCAGCAGAGTCAATGACGGCACTGACGTCACCGACACACTTACCGAATACGATAATCTGCGTTTCCAGTTCGCACTGAAGTGCGCGCTTAAATAATCGTCTCGCGCTGCCTTGCGGCAGGAGATGTGTTATTATTATCGAAAGGCTCCCGGACGATTCCGGGAGCCTTTTTTATAGAACATGTTCGAAACACAGTATAATCGATTTTCCAATAGCCGGGTACTAGCGCGTGAGAATCATTGTTTTCGTTTCCGTTGTCTTCCCTGCTTCCAGCTTATAGTAGTAGGCACCAGATGCTTGTGGGATACCGCGGGAGTTCTGCCCACCCCAGATGGTCTCATGCCATCCAGGAGAAAGAACTTCATCGACAAGACGGGTTATCAACCGACCGGCCACATCGTAGACAGCAAGGCTGACATGGCTGTCGCCGGGAAGGAAATACCGGATCGTGGTCGACGGATTGAACGGGTTAGGGTAATTCTGGCCCAGAATGACCTTTCCTTCGGGAACAGACATGAAATCACTCCTGAAAAGAAGTGTCCTGGACTGATGGCTGACGAGAAACACGTCGTATTGATACCTTATCGATCGCATTGCTGTCAGGTCTAAGCAGCGGACTGTCAGCCCATCCTGAATAATCGCCTCACCAGGCATGGTGAAGACAGAACCATCTGCGCCGTTCCGCCTCTCCACTTCGAACCTGTCGCCCTCATCCAGCGTAGAGAGAGTCCACCGGATCAATATCCCGTCATCGACCGGTTCAGCAATATGCGACTGGAGTAGAGTAGCGACCGTGTTCTCAGAAGACACCCAGACATCCGACAGATGGTCAGTCGTTCCCGCACTGAAAGGGATCCATATCCACTCGTCATTATCTTCCCAGTAATAAGTATGAATTATTGTCCCGTCGTCTCCGACACCCCAGATGTCCCCGGCACTGCTTCCATGAATCGCCCGGATGTCAGGCCCGTCTGGAGTTGTCATCTCTGTGAGTTCAAAAGTGTTCTCATTATAATGGTATACGCTGCCGTTCGACCTGCAAAGGTAAAGATCAGAATTGCTTGTTCCCCAGAGACAATTGAAATAATATGGGGCCAGACCGCAAGGATCTCCGGCGCAGTCGAAATCCACGGACCCCATATGTCCGACATTGGTGTTCCATTCGATGATATGAGCATAAGGATAATTGGAAGTGGCATAGACGAACCCATCCCCTAAACCATGGAAAGGGCCATACGATTCGTATGTCGCTTCAGTGATACAGGTTTCGACATCAAGGGGATCGAGGTAGTAAAGCCTCACTTCATCGCCCACATACGGATGCCCCTGGATCACCCTCGTCGTCACGAAGAACCACCCATTCTCCGAAGCCCATCCTTTATTGATTATGCCTGTCCCAAAAGTGGCAACAGGGTCCCAGGAAAACCCGTCGAAATGGAACACGACACAGTAGCGGTTATCAGGCCCCCAATACCAGTCAAAATCGTCAGGAGTCACCGTGCCGAAGGCAAAGATGTCGTCCGACCCATACCCCATCACATCGTAAATGCGCAGGTTGTCGATAAGATCAGGAGTGAAGTTGCCTGTCACATCGATCTCTTCCCAACCGGATCCATTGAAATGAAGAAGATAACTTTCTCCGGGAGCTATATAGACGTCATTTGAAGCGGCTCCCCAAACCGAATAATAACCTGTGCAGGAAGGTGCGTCTGTTACCAGATCGAATGTCGTACCTGTATTGCGCAGAATCGACTTCGTTCCTGTATCAGGATCCACTCCGAGTACCCAGACATCCGCTTGAGCGATGGAGGTCCAGCACGTAAGCACAAATCCGAGGATAACGACTGCTGTCCAGAAACTACGCCTGCTACCCATTTTTCCCTCCAGGAGATTTGTTTTCACAGAATTGAATATTACTTTTACCGCTTGAGAATCAGTCTATCATATCACCCGGGGTTTTTCAAGATTCTATTCGGTGCCACACAGCGAACGAAGCGTTTTCATTATCGAAAGCCCAGCTCACCAATAGATTAAAAATTACGATGATCCGCTATGTTAAGTTTGGCCTTCTCGAGTAATTCAGAATCGTTCAGAGCTGGAATGTGATCTTCACCTGCCGGAAGAGGCTCATACATATTCCAGTGTCCTTCAAGCCTCACGTTTTCGCCATCAGAGATAAAAAACCAGAATTCACCGAAGGAATACCCACCCCAGCAATCGCCCTCTCCTCTTCCAAATAGATAAGATATCCCGGACCCCTTCCGAAAGCGGCTGATGTTTGGAAAGAGATTATAACACCAGTATGTTACCGAGATCTCCTCGGCGTGCTTGACTCCCGGCAGATTTCCGTATATCTCGGAGAGTCTTTTCGGATGTCTTCTCCCGCTGAACTTCAACTTGCACCAATTATAGCCGGACGCCCAATATGATGTGATCCCGGTCACTTCGTGAACGACATTCAGGCTGTCCCAGGCATCGTATGTTCCGTCTGCGACCTGACCCCCGGTATTTAAATCAAACAGGATCATGATCTCGCTAGTCACCCAGGGTGCGATGAAGTGGATCCTGTTCAGCCAATCATGCTCTGAACCATAGTGACCTCGTATATATTCCAGATCCTGATGTATTCTCTCGTATAATTCGGCGGGCGCAATGAGTTCTCCAGAAAGGCAGAGGGCCATGTTCTCAGCGTCCGCGTCGTCTTGCGGAGTCAGTTTCGGGTTTTCTTCCTGCGGATCGCGTAAAGATGCACTATCTACAGGATCCATCCCACCATCACAGGCCACATAATGAACTGCGATCAGAAAGAAAAGACAGACGGTAACGATTCTTTTACAATCGATCATTAGTTTTTGGAGGTACAATTAATATTTCCCTGTCCCGCCAAAGCGTATCCACAAAACCCGTAGTTGTCAAGTGTCCGCCCCACCGCTGATTATTTATCCAGTCCCTCCCGTTTAGTTCATCCACGCACCTATCATTTGACACCGGGTTGGATCTGCGATATATTTACTTAGCGTCATCTTAATACAAAAAGGGAGCAAGACCCGTGCTGTTATTATCTTTATTCTTTCTGTTTACACTGCTGTTCACACCAGCAATGCTCCTTCTTCCCCTTGTCTTGTGTCTGCTGCTTATATATTTCTTCTTCAGGATGTTCCGTCAAGTCTCATTGATGCCGGTATTCATCCGTCGTCATTCAGGTCCGCGAAGTCCGCCTTTCTGAGTTTCCTTTCCAGTCATTTTTTGAATCTTGAAATAATAACCGGGCTGTTTCAGCTTTGTTATTTGGAAGGAAACCATGAACAATATTATAAAGACCAGACTCCTGCACATCTGGAACAAATTACACGGAGTTCCCCTTGAATGGGATCTTGGTGACTATCGAAAGATCCTCGACCGGATCAACGACTTCGACCTGGAAGAATTATCGAACGACGATCTGAAAAGCATGGCATCGCGGCTCACCAAACAGGCAAGAGAGGGCGTGCCCCTGGGTGATCTTATGGTGGAGACTTATGCTCTGGTCAGAGAATCGTCCAGACGCGTGATCGGACTACGCCCCTTTGATACACAGGTGATTGCGGGAATCGCCATGCACCAGGGCAAGGTGATCGAATTGGGCACAGGAGAGGGCAAGACGCTTGCAGCTGTCTTTCCCGTTTGCCTCAACGCCTTGACGGGCAAGGGCGTCCATATACACACATTTAACGATTACCTGGCCAGCAGAGATGCGGATTGGATGGGCCCCATATACAGGGTTTTAGGTCTGAGTGTCGGATGCATCCAGGAAGGTATGTCTACTGAAGAAAGACGAAATGCCTGGGCATGCGACATCACCTATACAACATCCAGAGAGGCAGGCTTCGATTATCTCCGCGACCACCTTTGCTATGAAAATGTTGATCTTGTCCACCGCGATTTTCATTTTGCCATCATCGATGAAGCAGATTCAATGCTGATCGACGAGGCTCGTGTCCCTCTCGTGATTGCCGGCAGGACTGGAAAAACGGAATCGACTTCAGAATATCTCGGCAATATTGCAAGGGCTCTGAAGGAAACTATCGATTTCGAAACGGATGATGGAAACCGAAATGTCAACCTGACAGATCATGGATTGAAAAAAGTCGAAGAGGTCATGGATTGTGAAAACCTGTACGCTCCCGAGAATTTTGAGCTTCTCACCAGAGTCAACCTCGCGCTTCATGCCGAACATCTGATCCACCGTGATATCGACTATATAGTTCGCGAGGGGAAGATAAAGATCGTGGACGAGTTCACCGGCAGAGTCGTCGAGGATCGTCACTGGCCGGATGACCTCCAGGCAGCTGTAGAAGCGAAGGAAAGACTTCGACGCGGGTCTGGAGGTTCCATCCTGGGATCGATCACCCTGCAGCAGTTCCTGCGGTTCTATTCCAGACTAAGTGGTATGACCGCCACGGCCAGGTCTGCAGCGTCAGAGATCCACAGGTTTTATGATATGAAAACCGTTGTTATTCCTCAAAATC
>JAHOYU010000037.1 GCA_019038625.1 Candidatus Latescibacterota bacterium
CTGTTAAGCCATGTACTCTGGAGCTCTGGTTCTCCGCATCCGGTTGACACCAGAACACAGAATATAAGGCAGACAGGGATTCCCATGCCTGTTACTTTCCGAAATTTCATCTTTCACCTTTCCTGGGCGGTGACGAAGACGGGTGCAGGTGGGGTCTGCTCGTATCACATTCAATGTCGCATGAGGGTATCGGATGGTTTCAAAAATAATTCCAGATGGAGATTTAAGATTGAAAAATACACGGAAAATCATTCTGTGATTCCGGTGGCCAGTGATTAACAGGATGTTTCGACGATGCCGTTATCGATCAGGAGGTCAACGATATCCATGATCTCGGGGAGGTATGAGCGAGGCGTGTCGCTTTTCTTCATTATATGTTCCACTGAAAGGTGATTTTCTGTGGGGAATGGAAGGTGAAAGAGAAATTTCCCCTGAGGGTTCGTCAGGCTGATTCTGCGTTCATCTCTGGATCTGCCTTTTCCGGTAAAGAAATGTATGGAAGAGATGAAATCGTTTTTCCCGAATGTCTTGAAGATCACTCCCGAATTTTTCTTTTCCTTTATAAGGATCAGGCTTTCTTTTCCAGCAGATGGGGGGTCGGCGAGTCCGGCGAGGTCTATATCTATCGTTAGTTGTTTCCGGATCAAGCTGTATCTGAAATATGGCCGTTTCTTTTCGGAGACTTCCTTACGCGAGACTATTTTGAACTGGTGCAGGCCCTCGAGAAAATCCTGGGCGGTTTTTATATGGATGTCGAGTCTTGAGGCTGCTTCAGAGGCCGAGATATCGCTGTATGTGGCGAGCAGCCTGAAAAACGACCTGGCGTATTCCTTCGATATCAGTGATCCCAGTTTTGATGCGTTGAGAAAATCCATAGTCAAGATGTCCTTTCGCCATGTCGGGCTGTCGGCCCTTTCAACCTCGGGCGTTATTCAGAAGCTCCAGTATTTTTTTCTGATCGCCGTTCCGGTGCATCTCCAGAAACGTTCTGAACATGTCTCCGAACGAAGCGCACAGCTTGTCGAATGTCAGCTCTTCCCTGTATCTGTTGTAATCTTTTTGAGCGATATTGACTGTCATCTTGTTATCGAAATCGAACGCGACCCATGTCGTGCCGCCGTATCCCTGCCAGGGGATGAAAAAATGTTTGAGAATATTTTCGGGTACAACGAATACGACACGGTACTTCTCGACATATGGGACTACAATTGCGTATTTTTTCATGAATCGTGCGAACTTAAGGATCTCGTTACTTGTGAAATCCACGGAGCCGGCTGGCCATGGCCTCGGCGTGAACCCGTCTTCGGCGGTCTCTACAGGTCGAGCCGCCAGTTCGAGAGTGTCTCTGTAATACCATTTTATCTTTTTCTTCACCAGAGTATATATGAAGGCCGCGAACATGATAAGAGCCGCAGAGGCGAAATATGGGATACCTGTCCGGAACCCGATGAGAACACTTAGTGAAGTCAGGGCGGCAAAGAGGTAGAAAAGCAGACTTACAATATAGACCGGATTCCTTGTCCTGACGATGATCACCAGGTGAGTGATAAAGGCCCAGCTCATGATGGCCATCTGCAGTGCCTGGAAATGATTCTCACTAAAAGCGAAGACTGTACCCAGTATGAACACGAGTGTGATTCCCGCAAGGCCCAGCATCCATGGGTTGGCGGTTTTAAGCCGGGAAGATCTATTCATCATTACCTCCTTGAACCAGGGAGACATACTTCAATTCAAATGAAGTATATATAATATGAATGAACCTGTCAAGGGAAAATCGGACCTTTTGGTGGAGTTAGTGAGATTTCAATTGCAGGAAAACTGGAATTTATTTAATTTCTCTCTGTATAATTTACTTAATCAGCTATGCAAGGCAAGATGCCATCTTTCGATTAATCAGATCTGAAAGGAGTCGTCTATGATTGAAATTACTGATCTTACGAAATATTATGGCGACCTGTGTGCCCTCGATCATGTCAGTCTTACGATTGAACGGGGGAAGGTCCTCGGACTTCTCGGCCCGAACGGCGCCGGCAAGACGACTGCGATGAGGATATTGACAGGGTATCTGTCGGCCACATCGGGAAGTATAGTTGCAAGAGGACTGGATGTCGAGAAGAACGCCCTTGAAATAAAGAGAATGATAGGGTACCTGCCCGAATCAGCTCCCCTCTACCAGGATATGCTCGTTTACGATTACCTGGTCTATGTGGCGGAGATCCGTGGCCTGGGCAGTGATGCGATGGCCGACAGGATTCAGGATCTGGTCAAAATATGCGGCCTGAAAGACGTGATGCATCGTTCCATACACGAGCTTTCCAAGGGATACAAGCAGAGGGTGGGACTGGCCCACGCGATGATGAGCGACCCGGAGATCCTGGTCCTCGACGAACCTACTTCCGGACTAGACCCGAACCAGATCGTCGAGATCCGTGACATCATCAGGAAGATAGGAGCCGAAAAGACGGTTATCCTCTCCACTCATATTCTCAGCGAAGTCGAGGCTACATGTGACAGGGTAGTGATAATAAACAAGGGAAAGATCGTGGCGGATGGCAGCACAGAAGAACTCAAGAGATCTTCCGAGGCGGAATACACATTGAGCCTTGTGCTTAGCGGTGCGGACGAGAATGAAGTCAAAACATGCCTTTCGGGAATAGACGGAGTGACCGGTGTAGAAAGAACGGGAACAGAGAACGGCGATATGCCGTTCATCGTCAGTTGCTCGACTTCCGAAGATATTCGCGCGGAAGTATACGAGAAGATAAAGGGAACGGGCTGGATACTGCTTGAGTATCGGCAGGAGTCCAAGAGCTTTGAAAAGATATTCAGAGAACTGACAAAGGAGAATTGACGATGTCTCACCCGGCAAACCTGATTACTATATTCAAGAGGGAGTTCAAGGTTTACTTTGTCTCCCCGATCGCGTATATCGTGATTGCCATTTTTCTCGTATTGACGGGCTGGTTTTTCTTTTCTACCTTTTTCCTCTACAACCAGGCCCAGTTGAGGGATTTCTTCTCGCTTCTGCCATTGATTTTTTCCTTCATCGTCCCGACGTTGACGATGAGGCTTTTCTCGGAGGAGTTCAACGTCGGCTCGTACGAGATACTCGCGACGCTTCCGGTGACTTTCAGGGATATAATCGTCGGGAAATTTCTCGCAGCCGTCGCGTTTGTCGCGATCATGCTTCTTCCCACTCTCAGCTATGCGATTACGATCGCTGCTATCGGCGAGCTCGACTGGGGGCCAGTCGTGGGTGGCTATATCGGGGCCGTGATGTTGGGGGCGGCTTACAGCGCGATTGGGGTATTCGCATCGTCATTGACCAAGAACCAGATAATCGCGTTTATAACGGGTATGATCATCTGCCTGGTGCTTACCCTGATCGATAAACTTCTATTTTTCATGCCCGAATCGCTTCTGGGATTTTTCCAGTATGCAGGTGCGGCCTATCATTTCCAGAACGTCGCCAGGGGCATACTCGATTCCCGGGACATCCTTTATTTCGTAAGCCTGATCTTTGTCGCTCTCTACGGCGCGCATCTGGTTGTCGAAGAGAAGAAATAGGGGGGATGATATGAAGAGGACAGACAGACAACAGAAATATTACAGGTTCCTTCTCTACCTTGCGGTAGTCGTGCTTGTCAATATAGCCGGCCTGACATTGTTCTTCAGGCTCGATCTCACTGCAAACAGACTCTATTCCCTGTCGGACGCCAGCATCGAAGCTGTTTCGACATTATCTGAGCCGCTGACGATCAATGTGTTCTTTACGAAGGACCTGCCAGCACCGCACAACAATACCGAGAGGTACCTGCACGACCTGCTCGAGGAATACTCGGCGCACTCGAACAGATATTTCAACTACAGGTTCTACGATGTCAGTGCCGAAGAGGGTGACATCAGCGAAAAGGCGAGAAAGAATCAGGAACTGGCGCGCGGATACGGGATCTACCCCGTACAGATCCAGAACATCGAGCAGGACGAAGTGAAATTCAAAAAAGCCTACATGGGTATGGTAATGATGCACGGCGACGTTCTGGACAAGATTCCCTCGATAACGACGACGGAAGGTCTTGAGTATAGGTTAACTTCTATGATCGAGAAGATGAACAGTAAGATCAGTGTACTTCTCAACCTTGAGGAGCCTGTGGATATAAGGCTCTACCTTTCTTCATCCCTGTCGGATATCGCTTCCAGGTTGCGGATCGGTGACATCAGAGGGGTATCCGGCCAGCTCGGGTCGATAGTGGAGGAACTTAATAAAAAGTATTACGGGAAGCTGGTCTTTGCCTCTCTTGATCCATCGAACGATCCTGCTGCGCAGAAAGAAGCAGTCGATTATGGAGTGCTGACGCTTAGATGGCCGTCCCAGACTCAGACGGTCGATGGCCAGCCCGCGCAGGAGAGAGGCTCTGCCGGAATAGTTATTTCGAGCGGTGGAAAGCATGTGGCTATCCCCTTGATAAACGTTGTGCGTGTGCCCTTGTTTGGCACTCAATACAATTTTGCCGACATGGCCACGATGAATGAGAATCTCTCGGAGGTCATCGACGATGTTCTCGATATCAACAAGAAGATAGGATTTCTTTCGGGACACGGAGCACTTCCGTTGTCCGGAGGCCAGCAGATGCCGGGGCAGCCACCGCAGCAGGAAGGGCTCTCAAATCTTAACGCTCTCATCTCAGAGGAATATTCCATCAACAGCGTGGACCTGGGAGAGGGCATCCCGGACGGGATAGACTGCCTCGTGATCGCCGGCCCGACTCAGGAGTTCAACGACTATGAGCTGTTCCAGATAGACCAGTTTCTTATGAAAGGTAAATCGCTGGCCCTCTTTCTGGATCCCTTCGAGGAAATCGCCATGCAGGGCCAGCAGATGAACTATAATCAGGGACCTGTCTACAGGCCCCTGAACACGGGGCTGGAGAAACTCCTTGGGCATTATGGGTTGGAAGTCTCCAAATCGTACGTCCTCGACGAGAACTGTTTCGAACAGAGACTTCCCGAAATGTACGGTGGTGGCAAACAGGCGATCTATTTCGCGCCGGTCATCAGAGACGAGAATATAAACAACAGATTGCCGTTCATGAAAAATATCAAGGCCCTGATATCGATCCTCTCTTCACCCGTCGAATTGAAGCCGGACAGGCTGGAAGCGGTCGGTCTCGAGGGCGGCACGGTTTTCTCGTCCTCTGCGAGGTCCTGGGAGATGAGTGGCAGGATCAATCTCAACCCGATGTTTCTTCGTCCGCCTGACGATCCCGGTGAGCTGAAGAGTTCGTCTCTTGCCGCCATAGTGACCGGTGAGTTCCCCAGTTATTTTATGGGAAGAGAAATTCCGGAGAAACCTGTGAGCGAGGAGGCCGCCGCTGATTCGATTGAGGCTGCAAGGATAAAGATGGATGCTGCACGGGCCGCGGAGCTTGCCGAAGGGATAGAAGGAGAAGGCGCTTTTATCGAGAAGGGTGAAGCCGGTAAACTTGTGGTCGTGGGTTCTGCAGCTCTCCTGAAGAACAATGTTCTGGACCAGGGGGGCGAATCGACCAACGCGACATTTGTGATGAATCTTCTGGACCATCTGAATGGCCGTGACCAGTACGCCGAGATGAGAAGTAAAATGCAGAGGTACAATCCACTCAGAGAGACCTCCGGGGGGACCAAGACATTGGTGAAGAGTTTCAACATCGCAGGTCTCCCTGTCATAGTCGCACTGTTCGGAGTTATTGTCTGGTTGAGGAGAAAGGCGAGAAAAAAACGTATTGAGATGATGTTCAGCAGATAACAGCGGAGGAGGCATTGATGAAATTCAGAAAAGAATATATCGGGCTGTTGGCGATCATCGCCCTGCTTTCGCTGTACATCGTGTTCAGAAACAGCGACAGGACGCACTATGAACTGCCTGAATCAGATGCTGTAAAAAGGGAAAATGTGACGAAGATCGTCATTTCGCGTGAGGGTGAACAGATCGACGGCGAGTCGATCGGCAGCAAATCGATCCTTCTGGAAAGGAGCGATGAAAAATGGAACATCGGCCCTGCGGGATATCCAGCCGACAAGGCCGCCGTGGACAAGATGCTCGATGCGCTCGAAAAGTTCAGCCTTATGACACTTGTCGCCGAATCGAAGAACTACTCCTTGTACGAACTCGAGGATCGGATGAGGATAAAACTGGAAGTGTTTGCGGGACCAGATCTCATACTTGCCCTTGATGTTGGTAAGGCAGTGTCCACGCGTAGACATACTTTCGTTCGGCTGGAGGGTGACGACGATATATACCAGGCGAATGGAAACCTTCGGCAGGTGTTTGATACCGGGATAGACAGGTTGAGAGACAAAACAGCCGTGAGTATCAACAGGGACGAAGTCAGCGGTCTGACATTGATGACAACCGAAGGGGTCATCGAGCTGACAAAGACGCCCGAAGATGCTTTGAGTGCCCTGTCCAGTGAGGGAGATGCTGCGGTTGCTTCAACGGTACCACCATGGACGACAGTCGATGGACTGCCAGCTGATGAGAAGGTGATCGACCAGATCGTCAACGCGCTTGCGAACCTCAAATGTGAAAGTTACATAGAGGGGAGATCGAAGGATGAACTCGGAGATCCTCTTTACACTATCGTTGTCAAGATGCCTGTCAGTGTGATCCTTTCGATCTACGCGATTGAGAATGATAAATATCCCGCCTTTTCTTCGCAGAATGGTTATCCGTTCTATCTGCAGAAATCGAGGGCGGAACAGATCATGAAGGGAAAATCCGAGATCATTCCAGATGAGACTTCAGAGAAATGATCCTGAAGCAGGGCATTGGCGCAGCCAGCGCCCTGCCCGGTTCTCTCAAGAGTTTTCAGATAATCATGAAAAGCCCGCTCTGGCGGGTTTTTTTTGCCTTTCAGTCATCCACCGACTATTGAACTTTTCTTATTGTGACCTGGTGTACTGCTCTATTTTAAGATATTTCACTCCCAGGCCTTGACAAGAAGATATTCTCGAAGTATAGTTATCGTGTAATAATCATTATTTGTTAATTATTGCTAATCGATATTTTGGTATCAAGGGGGGCGGACAATGAAGAATCTGGTAATAGTCTTGGCGATTGCGTTGTTGATATCTGTTGTTTCTGCTGCGGACAGTCATTCGGATCCATGTCTGGTAGCATATCCTTCCGGGGCCTGCGTCTACAGGTATGACGTTACCGAATATTTTACTGTGACGGCTGGCGATTCTCTGTACGATCCGATGTATGACAGGGGCGGGGAAGTATTGAGAGAGACCGGCACTCTGGACATCGATCACAGTATCTACCAGGCTCCTATGCTCAGCAGCTTCGAACCATCGACTGACGGGATGGATGGGTACTTTTTCTATAACAGTGAATTCACACTGGTAGTAGACGGTTTCTCCAACGAACCTGTTGCCTACGACAATGTGATCCTCGTTTTCGAGAATCTTTCTTCGAGCGACTGCAACGGGACGGTGATAATAAACGGAGTGCCACTGACAGGGAGCACTTATAATGCCGGCAGCCTGGTGGTTTCAACACCCACAGACGAGGGTAACAATTATTCCGATTCGATATCTCTCGATGTGAAGTGGCTGGGGTGCTATGGGATGAATGTGTGGGCGTATGCCGATATCGATGGAAACGGGATTTTTGACGGCGGAGAATGTTTTTCCGCCTTTTCCCACGATGTGACTATCGGAGCATCGAGCGCGTCCTGGGGAAATATCAAGAATCTGTACAAATGATCTCTTGGCAGAGACGGGGAAATAGTCTCTTGCAGGAGATATGGTAACGAGCCGGGGGGGGCAGATCTTTCAGGATCTCGCATGGAGCAGGTTTTGACCTGCTCCTTTCTTTTTCAGATTAAATAAAGTCTCATTACAGAGACAGGTCATGATCCGGCCCTGATATAGCTGGACTTGATCACCGCCACTGTACCATACTCCACGGCAGGTAACGAGACGATCATAGAAGCGGATAACGGGACATCGTTCCGGAGTCGTCCCACCTTCCGATATGGAGAAGAATAACATGAGACTCACTGCCCTGGTCCCTGCGGCTGTTATCCTGCTTGTATCTGTTTTTCCTGCAGGGTGCGGCACTGGTTCCTGCAGGGCTCCTGAGGTCACAGGAGATCATTCAGAAGCTGGACAGAATATTGTTTCCTGCCCGGGCGGTGGCCTGCGCGGCAAGCTGGAGACTTTCAGGTATGCCGGACTGGTCGACCCGTTTATTGGCACGGGGGGACACGGACATACCTATCCAGGGGCATCGAGCCCATTCGGTATGGTGCAGCTAAGTCCCGATACAAGACTGACTGGATGGGACGGATGTTCGGCTTACCATTATTCGGATAATCATATCTATGGCTTCAGCCATACTCATCTCAGTGGCACAGGTTGTTCGGATTACGGCGATATTCTGGTCATGCCGGTTACAGCGGACCCATTTGCCGGTGATGCTTCTTCAGAGCTCGGGGAGTGCGGGGCCTCGTTTGACCATTCCTCGGAACACGCATCTCCAGGATATTACTCGGTACTTCTCAATAGCCCGATGCGCGACAGTTCGTTGCTCGATAATTCGTTGGATTCAAGCAGCCGTGGTATAGTGGCCGAACTGACGGTTACCGAAAGGTGCGGGTTTCACAGGTACAGTTTTGATTCTGTTGATGAGGTGGGGATATTTATAGACCTTGATCACAGGGACCGTGTACTGGACTCCAGCCTGCGGATCTCTGGAAGGAACGAGGTCGAGGGGTTCAGAAGGTCAGAAGCCTGGGCGGCAGATCAGCATGTCTATTTCGTGGCCCGATTTTCCAGACCGATAACAGGAAGTGTGATTTCCGGTAACAGACTTATTGGAAATGATGACACCGGCGAAAACGGCATCGAGGGCGCAAAAGGATGGTTTGGATTCGAGGCGGCGGAAGACGGCACCCTTCTTGTCAAGGTAGGGATATCGGCTGTCAGCATGGAGGGAGCGAGAAAGAATCTCGAAGCGGAGATCCCTGGATGGGATTTTGATAAAATAGCGGTCGAGGCCGCCGGGAAATGGGATGACAGCCTTGGCAGGATAAAGATCAGCGGAGGCACGGCTGGAGAGCGAACGACATTCTATACGGCTCTCTACCACTCGATGCTGGCGCCGAATCTGTTCAGTGATGTCGATGGACGTTACAGGGG
>JAHOYU010000038.1 GCA_019038625.1 Candidatus Latescibacterota bacterium
TGGCAGGGCTATATATATGGCTCCTGCTGATCGTCTCTTCATTCAGGGAAATGATCCTGGTCCAGAAGAAAGCGGTCGAAGGCGCCTACGCGGAGTACGCGGAAGTGATGCAGCTATCTCTCACCGGGTTTTTCGTATCTGCCTTCTTTCTCTCGAGGACATACAACGAGGTCCTGTTCATCCTGATCGCTCTTTCGACGCTTATCTCGGTCTTTTCCAGAAAACGATTCGATTATAAAGTCCATCTACTCGATTCATCACTTCTTATCTCCACATTAGTATTTATGGTATTACTGATCGTGGTGATAAAGATCCTTGTGATGATCTAGGGAATATATCGATGTTCAAAGACGTTCACATATGGCTCCCGGGATACATCAGGAACAGGCTGGGCCGAAATCGTCCGGGTGGACCGGTCACCATCCTGTTTGCCTTTGTCGATCATTTTGAACCGATACAAAAAGACGACGACCCTCTCGACCTGCAGATCGAACGCGTCGAGACCTGGGTGAGGGGATACGAAAAACTCTGCGAGGGACATACGGACTCCAGAGGCAGGATGCCGCAGCACACCTACTTCTTCCCCCAGGAACAGTACGCCCCCCAGGTACTGGACATTCTGGGCTCGCATTGCGCCCGCGGGTTCGGAGAGACCGAGATACATATCCATCACGACAACGACACGGAAGATGGATTTGTCGAGAAAATAGAGACCTTCAAGCAGCAACTGGCAAGCCACGGCATGCTGCCCGTGGACAAACGTACAGGACAGAGGATGTACGGATTTATCCATGGAAACTGGGCGCTCGACAACTCAAGGAAAGACGGTCGATGGTGTGGATTGAACAACGAGATCACTCTCCTGCAAAAGACTGGATGCTACGCCGACTTCACTCTTCCCTGCGCTCCAGCCGACGGCCAGACCCGCAAGGTCAACTCGATATATTTCGCCGACGACGACCCTGACCGCCCCCGCTCTCATGACGATGGAAGGGATATCGTTTTCGGAGGCAACGATTCCGGAGACCTTCTCCTGATCCAGGGGCCACTGATGCTCAACTGGAAAAAGCGCTCCCGCGGGTTTATGCCCGGAATAGAGAACGGTGATATCAGCCTGGCAAACCGGCTGTCAGCAGAAAGGATGAGGCTGTGGCTCGAAGCTGGAATATCGGTAGCCGGCAGGGAAGAAGTCATTTTCATCAAGATCCATACGCATGGTGTAAAACCGAAGAACATTCCCTATCTCATCGGAAACGAGATGTCTGAAGCGATATCCGTGATGGAAAAGGAATGGAGCAGGGAAAATGGATATTCCCTCCTGTATGTCACTGCCAGAGAAATGGCAAACGTAGCTTTTGCTTTTAACGAGGGGGTCGACCTGCCCGCAGTGGAGCTGCTCGACCACAGATTCATCCTTGAAAATCGATAAATGCCACGTAGATACCGAAAAGGCAGCTTCCCGAAGGAAACTGCCCGCACGGCGTCTTCGTAGTCGATCGAAGAAAATCCTAATTGACTACCAGAATCACCCGTTTTTCCGATATCTGTCCATCGCTGTCAGAGATGACGACGAAATATCTTCCGCTGGCGACACTGACACCAGTGTTGTTCTCCCCGTTCCAGATGAGTGTCGTCGTTTCGGCCCATGACTCGTCCCACACCTTCTGCCCACGCAGATCGTAGATACCTATCCTGCCGTTGTCCGGCAAGTTGCCGATCGTAAGATTTCCCGAAGCAGGCTGGAATGGAATCGGATATATAGCCACTATGGCCGAGGCCAGGTTGCCGTTGTTACCGTCACCTTTATCATTATCCACTTCACTGACGACGAGATCAAAACTGATGACTTCCGGCCCGGCAACGGATGAGATCCTTATCACTGCCTCACCGTCCTCTTCGTCGAGATCTTCGTATGCCATTATCGTCACCATCTGCTCGACGTACCAGTCGGCCGATGTAAAGGTCAGGGCCTCTCCCGATTCGACATCGATATCGGAATCCCCCGCCAGGCGCTGCACCTGCACATCTACCGTACCGTCCGGGATACTGCTCAGCCGGACATTGAACTGGCCCGTGCCACCTTCGTCCACAGTCAGGACATCGGGATCGAGGACAAATTCCAGAGGAGCACCATTATCAGAAGTGACGAATGAATAGTTGCTTGATACGATCATGTTCTCCAGAGACTCGTCTCTCGATATCGCCCGCACAAAATATATACTTTCGAGGTCAAGCCCTGTGATATCGATATAATGGGTGGTGGAAAGAGTCTCGTCTGTCGAGCTGACCGTGATCTCTCCTGTACTCATCTTCCAGTATTCGAGCCTGCCCCTGGATGGCTGCTGCGTGGACCATTCCACACGCCAGGTCGAAGCGTCGATCGCGGTGACTGAAGTTATCATGCATCGCTGCATTATCTCGTATGGATCTGAGGGATGTATATAGTGGGCTGAAAGCCGCTCCGAGAAACCGCTGACGGCTCCAACCACGTTTCTGGACCGGAGCCTGTAGAAATACTGTACCCCTGGTTCAAACCCGTTCTCATATGTATCAGTAAATAAATTTGAAGTCACATCGACCGCGGCGATCTGCTGGTATTCGACCAGAACATCGGTTGTGGATCTATATACCAGGACTTCCGTCACACCGGGATCCGAAATCGGATTCCAGGCCACCCTGCAGGTGGTCTCTCCCTGAGCGGACAGGTCGGCAGCCCCAAGGATGATGATCAAAAAGATCACATAAAAAAGCTTCCGGTCATTCATATCCTGCTCTCCCCTCGTTCAACGATGGGAATGTAACCCTTCGCAGAGGTTGTTGTCAATGCCAACCGGGGGCAAAATGCGAACAAGATTGCTTTTTTGACCTGCCGGCCCGTCGGAACCATCCCGACCACACACCGGGCAGATTTTTCCTTTAAGTATCCGGATGTTTCCCGGAATTTCCTGTCGCCCCTCATCATCTCTCCTGAGTCTCCTCAAGTTGTCGGCTCTTTTGCTGTTTATTCCTCAATAGCGATTAACATCAGGAAGAATGAGCATGGTGTGTGCCAGAGGCATTACGCTTGAACGATCGTATCGTGATATCGAAAACATCAGTGACACGCTGTGCGTTCTTTGTCCAGGTCTCGGCGGGGCAATCGATGGAAGATCGGTCCCACTCCCTTGTGAGGGCCTTGACCAGAGATTCGCTGAGTGTACGGGAGTTGCCGACTTCAAACAGGATTCCCGAATCCCCGGTAACGATCTCGGGGATACCTCCGGTATCTGAACAGACGACCGGAATACTGCAGGCAAGTGATTCCAGGATGACGTTCGGTGTCCCCTCGTGCAGGCTCGGAAGGCAGAAGACGTCACTGGCATTGAACCATTTGACCATATCGTTGTGTGGTACTGAGCCGTGGAAGAAGACCTTTCCTGAAAGAGGGGGCCTGGAAGCCATCTTTTCCAGGTGGACCTTTTCGGGGCCCCTCCCGAGGATATGCAGCTGCCAGTCTCTCATTTCGATTTTCTCCAGGGCTTCCAGTAACACGTCTATGCCCTTGACCTGTTTGAGGTTGCCTGCAAAGAGAATCATTTTCATCTCTCTATCGAGCCCGAGTTCTTCCCGGCATTCCGATCTGTCCACAGGCATGAATATCGAGCGGTCTATTCCGTTATATACTACGTGTATCTTCCCCGGTTCGATATCTTCGTATCTGAGTCTCCCTGCCAGATCCTCGTTGACCGAGATTATGCCATCGGCCTTCGACATCGCCTCAAGGATAAGGTGTTTTCTACCGGGAAAGCGTATGTAATCGTTAATATCGCTTCCATGTATCCGGCAGACTACGGGCAGGCCGTGTTCAGCAGCAAGTTCGACAGCCGCACGGCTGTCCGGGTATGCCCATGTCGCGTAAATGATATCGGGTTTGAATCGGTGGACCGCGCGCGAAAAGACCAATTTTATCGAGTTGTAGTAAAAACGCCAGTACATGTCGCGCATCACCTTGGGAGTATAGTAGAAAATGGGATAGTCAACTCCCATGCCCGAACACTCTTCGAGAGGAATGGGCCTTTCTCCCTTAAGTGCCAGCTTGAGTCTGTGCGGCCAGGGTACGGGCGAGATGACATGAACATTGTGAATGGCAGATAGATATATCAACTGTTGTCTGTTGAAAGGCGCGAATTCGGGTCTCGACCTGTCCGGAAAGAGATTTGTCACGCATAAGATATTCATGGCCGGATAATATCACCAGTTTTCCGATTCGTCATCAACTTTCCTCCTGCCATTTACCAAGGAATCTCTTCAGGACAAGGAGCCCCAGAATACCTCCCAGAACCCTCGATACTAGGGTGACTACGGCCGCCCCTACAGCGCCGTATCTGGGAATAAATATTATGTTTCCGGTAAAATTGAGGACGAGGTTTATCGAGGCCATGATCACGAAAAGCTGAGGCTTGTTGATCGAATGGCCTATAAGGTTGAACGGGTTGAGGATCGTCAAGAGAATGAATGCTCCTACGAGGATCTGAAAAAGCTGTACCGAAGCTTCGTATTCAGCTCCGTAGAAGAACATCATCAGCGGTCTCGCCACCAGGATCAGCAGCAGGCAAAGGGCGCCGATAATGCTGGTCAGCTTGAGCGTCTCTTTGAAATAGCGGAAGATCTCAAGTTTTTTCGTAAATTTCGATACCTTCGGGAGGAAGATCGTATTGAGCGTCTCCGGCAGAAGCTCGAACGGTTTTATCATTGTAAAGGCTACACCGTAGAGGCCGACTTCCGATTCCTCCCTGAAATATCCCAGCATCAGGACGTCGAGGCGGTCGAAGACCATGAAGATGATACTGAAGGCATATATCCAGCCGCTGTATGAGAATATCTCTTTAAGCGGATATTTTCCGCCTGATGTACCCCTGAAAAAGGATTTCGGCAACATGAGCGAAGTGATCGCGAAGGCCACCAGGACCTGGGATATATTGAATATCAGAGTATGCTCGACACTCAGGATCGCCTTCCATGCGAAGAACAGGATCAGCGCCGTCCTGAAGACATGGCTTATGACATCGATGATCGCGACTTCGCGGAATTTTTCCATGGCCCTTAAAACACCGTCAGTATTGTTCCAGACATTCCAGACGAGAGATCCGATTCCGGCCAGCCTCAGCGGCAGGACCAGGTCTGGATTGTCAAACATTCTCTCCGCTACGACCGGGGCCATGAACCAGGATGCGATGACGAACAGGACCGAGGCGGATATCCTGACGAAAAAGATCCTCTGAAAGATCGACGCCGATTCGTCCTCCTCTCCCCGGGAAAGATGCATCGACATCTTTCTGACCATCGTCGTTGTAAGACCCATTTCCAGAAGACGCTCCGATATTCCCATAATCACAGACGCGATCGTCAGAACACCCACCATCTCACTGCCAAGAGTGCGCGCCACGACGACGGCTACAGCAAATCGCATAACGGCGGTCACCATTCGGCTGGAATACACCCATCCGATGTGCCGGACACTGTCTCGGGAAAGCAGGTCTGTAATCTGGTTTTTTAATTTATCGAAGATATTCATTCCCATCCGAATCGATAGACGCTCAATTGATCAATTTTCTGATTCCGATGACCATTCTGCGGATAGGATAGAACAGGTTGTCGTTCATGATTATCTTCTGAGTGATAAATTCCGAACGGGAAAAGAAATTCAGAAGCTTGATGGCCCAGTCCTCTTTTGCAAACTCTACCTTGACCCTGAGCCCGTCGAAATCTCCGTCTATCTCGATATCCTTTTTGGCTATCATGCCTACACCACGTTCGGCCGCCACCCTGACGATCTCCGATGTGACCGGCTCCAGCCCCAAAAGCCTCATTCCCACCGCGTCCACAGCCACAGGGTCGTTCCCGCCGATGATCACACCTGCGTTGATCGGATAACCGTTGATCGGCCCTCTGCCCTGCATCCCGACGATCCCGTCCATCAGCGAAATACGCGGAGGAACTATCCTGGCGATCTCCGCGAGCATTTCGGGCATATACTTGTGCCATATCAACCTGTCCCGTCTCGGAACACATCCCCACTGGTTCTTCAGGGAACCGGTGAAGACAGTCGTCGCATGGACCTTGAGCGCGGGCAACGTTATAAAATAATCGGTCTCGATGAATGTTTTGGCAAAATCCCATTTACCGACATGTCTGCTGTCCAGCCATATTTTTTCATCGTTACTGAGATTCACCGCTTTGATATCATACTTTTTGACAAGATCGTATATTCCGTTGGCCTCATAGGCCTCTTCCACCGTGTACCTTGCACCATCCGCCTCGCAGATCGTCACATCCGCGCCGATATCCTTCAGATACTTTACGACAGCCTCTGTCACGCCGATCGATGTATTGGCAGTGTGGATCATCTCTTTACGTTCCGTACACAGATTTGGCTTGATGAGGACCCGGGTCCCGCTGGAGATGTTGTCCCTGGCCCCACAGGAGTCCAGAATGCCGGTCACGACTTCACCAAGAGGTGCGTCCTTGATCGATCTGATGAATATACGGCTCTTATCCATGATTCCCACCCTGTCATTTTGAGGTTACTGCATAACATGATAGCCCAATGCAATACCTCTGCCAAACAAAATAATCACAGTCGATTTATCATCCCCGGGATATCGATTTCTTGCGTGACCGGGATATATTCCACTATAATCATCCCGAAATGATAGCTACGGCCCGCCAATTGCTTGAAAAACAGGGCAATCCTGGCAATTGGAAGATCCGGACAGGTGTGAAACGGGGAAACGATGACGAAAAGACATCTTATGGGGCAGTTACTGCGCCTCGTGCCATTCGGGATAAGCCGGGGACTGAGGCAGCTTCACCGGGGACGGTTCCTCACTGTCCTGACATATCACCGCGTCCTCGACAAACCGGAAGGATTCCCTTTCGATGAGGATCTGATCAGCGTCTCGTCGGCCCAGTTCAGGCAACCTCTCGATTTTATCACCAGGCATTACAATCTGTATGAGTTCAGGATGCTCCGCGAATACATG
>JAHOYU010000039.1 GCA_019038625.1 Candidatus Latescibacterota bacterium
TTCAAGCAACCTGCTGTCTCTTTCCTCAAGCGGCAATTCTCTGATGTTCAGATCCTTCATGAGGCCGACGACCCTCTGCCCCATTCGATCGATCCTGTCACTGACCTTCCCTGACTCGAAGGTGCCCAGCTGCTCCACCCAGGGCTGCTGGTCATCGAGTTGGACCAGGTGCAGGATACCCAGCCGGACGATCGATCTGGCGACCTCGTCGACTTCGGTCTCGAAAACCATCACGTTGATCTGATGCATTCGTTCAGGAGTAAACATTCAACCAACTCCACTTATTGTGACCATCAAATAAAGACCCCGATAACCACCCGGGAAGAGACCCTGACAACCATCTAGAAAGAGACTCTGAGATGACTCTCTATCTCTCCGCGATCCATTTTGTATATCTTGCCGTTCATTATCGTTATAATATTCCTTATCTCGGTCCGCTTCAGGATGAGATACGAGAGAACTGTCCCGATAGTAAAAGGAAATCCTCCAAGTGTCTTTCTGGCTTCGGTGATAAGGTAATTCCACAGGATGATCTCGAGCAGGTAAAGCTTGCTCAGCTGGTCGCCGCTGACCAGCAACTCCGAAGCATTCGCGAAAGATTTTTCCAATGCCACAGAGATCACTTCCTTGATAGATTCGGCTTTGAACGCCTGACGCAACCTATCCCGCTTCATACGGTAACCACCGGGAATATTGTAATCGAGCAATTCGCCTACAGGAATATCATAATAGAACTTGAGACGCACGAGCCAACCCAGGTTCTTCTGGTCGATTTCGAGTCCAACGAGTTTTTTCGCTATCTCCCGGTCCTTTTTGCCCAGAGCGGCAACCCTCGACTTCAGCCTTTCGTAATAATCTATCTCGAGGTTTATCTCGATCGGAAACAGGGTGCGGCGCTCGTTATAATCATCAAGCACCACTTCGACCGCTTTCTGGAACGGGGTGCCCGAAAGATACGATACAGCGTCCTCCATCGAGGAAGCTTCTGAGATCGCCTGGTACGGGAGCGAATGGGGCAGATCCTTTCGGATCATGTATTTCATTTCTTCCCCGTCCCGTCTTCCTTCCCTGATCCTTAGGGCCGTCTTGAGATTCTCTATCTCATACTTCTCGAGGAAATGCTTGATAAGGGCCTTTTCCTCTCCCTTGATATCTTTGAGCAATTCCCTGTGCCACTCGACTTCCTGCTCAAGCAGAAATTTTTCGCCGACCCTTGGATCGAACGAGATCTCCGGTTTCGAGAATACCGGTTCGTAGATCGTACTACTGAGTGATGAGTAAAACTCCGACAGATCACGAGTCTCGGCCAGCCTGTTGATCGTCTCCATATCAAGAAGAGTGCTGAGTCTGGCTCTCACCTTCGCGTTGATAAGCGCATATCTGCTGACTGGTCCAAATATCAAGTTCGCTCCAAAAGCAGTTATTCGGCCTCTTTGCCGGTCACGAGTCCATGGATCCTTGTCACGGCCTTTGCGATCCCGGCGCTCTTCTTCTGGAGAAGTTCCTCGCTGCCGCCGCTGACTTTCGAGACTTGCAGCGCCCTCTCCCGCTCAGCTTCCCTGCTGAGTCTCTCTATAAGCTCCTGCCCATCGTGGACGGCCTGATGCCGGCCCTGTTCCACTACTTCGCGGCTCTTTGTCTCTGCACCGCGAACAACTTTCTGAGCCTTCGCTTTCGCTTCATCGATCCGACCACGAATCTCTTTTTCGGTCTCCATGATTTTTTTGACTATTTCTTTCAAAACGACTCCCTGGCAGTCCGTCCTGGACAGAACCCATCGGCCGACACGAGGGTGCCGGTCCAGATTAATGCGGTAGTATAGCCATTAGGCAGGATAGTGTCAATGAGGTTGGAGATATTTCCGCTGACGAAGACTCTTCCGCCAAAGTTATTCCCGCTTCTCACGGATCATATCTCTCCGCGTCCCACCCGTACGTCTCGTACCGGTAGTTCATTTCCTCCCCATCGATGTCGACGACGACAAAACCTTCGGGAAATCCATCTCGCGGGCCCTTCCACCAGGCGCCACACACAGCGCCACCTGTCACGTAATGAATACCCTTGAAGGATATCTGCTCGACTATGTGAAGATGCCCCTGAAGGACCATTCGGAGATCGTGCCCCTCGAAAAGGTCGAGTACTTCCTTCGAATTGACTACCACCTCTCCCGTGAACAGGGGCTTTGCGTGACCTTTTTTTATCTGCTTGTAAACTGTGATCAGGGGGATATGCACACAGAGCACGATAGGAGTTCCAGAGGCGGTCGATGCGAGATCCCGCTTCAGCCAGTCGAGTTGCCTGGATCCGGCGAACCCCATATAGCTGTGTTCCCCGGAATAACCGATCACATCGAGGCTGATAAAATGCCAGCCGCCAAAATCGAATGAGTGGCTTGTAGCCCCTCCTCCGAGTCTCCGCCTGAACATCTCTTTGCCGAACTCCTCATTTTCTCTACTCACACCGGTCGAGTCATAGAGACCGAATATTTCGTGATTCCCGATCGTATTATGAACCGGCGCATCGAACTTTTCACAGAGATCTCCAAACAGGCTGTAGAGTCTCCCCGCCTCTTCGTAAGGCACATCGAGAGCATCATAGACAAGATCTCCCCCCGTGATGATAAAATCAGGTGCAAGGCTGTTTACATGTTCTATCGCAGCTTCAAACCCTTTCACACCACCGAGCTCTTCGGTCAGATGGATGTCTGTCATAAAAACGAATCTGAATCTTTCAGCCCTGCATTCGCTGGTAATCAGGACAAGGAACAACAGTAGGCAGACTGACAGGACTTTTCCAGCTTTACGGCCAGAGACCGATTCCCCTGCTGATCTGAAGGATCTCATTTATTCTCCTTTGAAAAGCCCCCGGACTGTCATCCAGCATATCGGGGCCTACCTTACTTTTTCGACCTTATACCCTCTGTCCCTCAGCGCTTTGATGATGCCATCGTCGCCAACGAGATGCGCCGACCCGACCAGAACGAATTCCTTTTCAGGCGTAATGAACAGCTTTTCTATCTCGGGAAGCCACTTGTCATTTCTGCCCTTGAAGAGATCCCTGTAGATGTCAGGATATTTTTCCTTAACATCGTCCAGCATCAACTCGGCCATCGCCTCAGCATCACCTTTTCGCCAGGTTTCGATCAATTCTTCCACCTGCTCACCGGCCTCTTTCATGTCCTCGATCGAATGCAGGATAAACTCGTCCTCATACCCCTCGCCCATCGAGATGAGATACCCTATCTGGTCATCGACCGATTCGAGGCCGCCAAGTTCCCGGCCGTCCGCCACTGCTCTTCCGTGATAGTGGATATCCACACCCTCCTGGCCTATCCCCTGTTTTTGAAGTTCCAGGGACAGGAGAGATATCATCACGATCGACGGTTTGAGCTGGTTCAACATGGCCAGAGGCATTCCCGCACCGTCGCAATAGGCACTCAACGCCTCGTAGGTCGACTCTGATAGCAGATCATCCAGCCCCTGTCCATCCGGAAGCATCGCTTCAGACATGATCCTCACCTGGGTATCCGGACTCTGAAGCTCGTCCATGTCGGTCTCGAAGACCAGAATCTCGGAATCTTCATATGCCTTGTCGTACTCTGTCGGCAGCGGATAGTCGGACCCCCTTAGCATATGTATCGTGCCACCGAGATAGACGACTGACTTGTCCTTCCGGACCTTCCAGACAAATCCTTCGGCAGATGCCGTGGAATATGCCCCGATGGACAGGCTAAATACCATCAGGACAACTAATGACAATGACATAGACTTTTTCATTTTTTCCTCCCGGATATTTTATTCTTCAATAGCCCGACTTCCTGGATGCCCTCTGCAGCAGGAACTCCAGCATCTATTTACCTGTGGGAATAGTAAACATTATTACGAGTCTTTTTCAAGCAGATTGGTTGAGATCAGAAACGATTCTCTATGGCTCCCTGAATGATACCTGACAAACCTTGCCCACAATCGGCTTGACCCCACTGTGATTTCTGTTGATCTGTCGACATCGACACGAAACGAAAGTCTTTAAAAGAGACTGGTGGAATGACCTGAAAGACTGGCCATCGAACAGCCTTAGATTGAACAGCCACCTTTCTACTAGATTTGCCAGGTTAATACCCAGAATCTCCTTTATTGATTGACCAGGGATGATGTAGTCTGCTCCCTGTAAAGGACACAGGATTATTTCTGGTCCCTGCACGGGTAGCAGGATTGTCCTGCTCAAAATCAAGGCTACTGGATCATTCAGTTCATTCCTCCAGGAGGACTCTGAGATGCAGGAATTTCTCGGACGCATATACTTTGGAAATACAACGCTGGACTACCTCTTATGTCTCGCATTTTTTGTTGGCGGCGTCCTGGTCGTCAAGCTGTTCACTACGATAGTGATGAGACGGCTCAAGAAACTGGCAAGCCGCACAAAAACCGACCTCGACGATTTCCTGCTTCATGCGGTGGACACCAAACTTTCAGCCCTGTTTTACATCGGGGTCCTTTACCTCAGCATGCAGCGACTCACCCTCAACGATACGATGGCCAGGTGGACCTGGATCTTCTTCCTTCTTTTCCTCACGATCTTCGGGATCCGTTTTCTTCTGAGTCTGGTCACATACGCTCTGAATCTCTACTGGACCAGGAAAGATACTGAAGAATCAAAGAAAAAGGCGATCCGGGGCATTCTGACTGTCATCAAATTCGCGGTCTGGGTGATTGCTGTCGTCATACTTCTGGATAACCTCGGAGTGCAGGTCTCCGGCCTCATCGCCGGCCTCGGCATCGGAGGCATCGCCATAGCCCTGGCCGCGCAGGCGGTACTGGGCGACCTGTTCAGCTATTTCACCATCTTCTTCGACAAGCCGTTCGAGATCGGCGACTACATCATCATCGGTGATTTCAGGGGAACGGTGGAACATATCGGGATAAAGACTTCACGCATAAGATCGCTCAGTGGTGAGGAGATCATCATATCTAACACGGACCTGACCAGCTCGCGTGTTCGTAATTACAAGAGGATGGAAAGACGCCGGATACTGTTCAAACTGGGCCTGGTCTACGACACCACTGCGGAACAGCTTGAGGAAGCGACATCGCTCATAAAGGAGATAATCGCGTCGGTCGAGAATGCCGAGTTCGACAGGTCCCATTTCTACCAGTACGGAGATTTCAGTCTCGACATTGAGACCGTCTACTATGTCCTGACCAGGGAATACATCGTCTACATGAACACTCAACAGGACATCAATCTCCGGATAAAGAGAGAATTCGAAAAACGCGGCCTCGAGTTCGCCTACCCGACGCAGACCGTGATTGTGGAGAAGGATGAGACCTGATTTCTGTTGACACCTCCTGTTAAATCATATTTGATGAACGACATACAGCAAACGGAGGGTGCCAGATGGCAGAACGGCAGATTGGGAATTACAAGATACTCAAGCAGATAGGCGTCGGCGGCATGGCCAAGGTCTATCTGGCCGTACACAAGGATGTCCCCAACCTCAAGTTAGTCCTGAAGATCCTTTCAAATTCCCAGCATGCCGAACGCTTCATGCAGGAAGCCGACAAGCTTGCCCTTCTCGATGGAAACCCCAACATATGCCAGATCCGCCATTTCTTCGACCATGAGGACGAGCTCGTGATCGCCATGGAGTATATCGACGGCAAGTCGCTTGAAGAGATGATCGAGGAAAAGGACAGTTTTTCCATTATAGAGTCTCTTAAGATAGTCACCGACCTGCTTGCCGGCCTGGCTCCCGCTCACTCTCAGAATATCTACCACCGCGACCTCAAGCCGGGCAATATCATGTTCGATGGCAAAGGGGTCCTGAAGATCATCGATTTCGGTATCGCGAAGGGCAAGACCGATCCACAGATGACGATAGTAGGCACAGCGGCGGGAACTCCGGAGTATATGGCCCCGGAACAATTCACCGGTGGTGAAGACCTTGATTATTCGAAGTGTGATATATACGCGGTAGGAACGATACTCTACAGGCTTATTACCGGGGAACTTCCCTTCAAGGGCGACAACGAATTCGTTCTTCGCGACGCGAAGATGTTCGAAGAAGCACCTGCTCCTTCCAGCCTTGCAGGCAATATATCAGGAGAATTCGACGAGGTTATACTTAAGGCTATAGACAAGGATCCCGCAGCGAGATTCTCGTCCATGGAAGAGATGCGTACGGAACTATTAAGGATATCATCGCAGCAGGGAGGCGTTCCTGATAGCCCCGTGGCAGAAACGATGGCTAATATAGTAACGGGGCCGGATACACCGGATCGTCCTTCCTCTACCCCGCACCGGGAAAAATCCCGTGCATCAAAAAAAAGCGGCAGCGGAAAGATGGCGGGAATGGTCATCGGCGCTGTGGTCATAATCGCTGCGGCTATTTTCGGACTCAGGATGATGTCTGGCGGAGAAGATGACCTTACAGGAGAAGACCGGTCCGGCAGTTCGCAGGAAACTATTGTAGTTGATAGTACACTGTCCGGAGATAATACAGCATCGGGAAATGAAGATGCTTCGACCGATGGTGAGCCCGGGACTACAAGGTCGACAGACAAAGAGGAAAGGCCCGTCAGCAGGACAACGAGCCCACCCCCCATAGCACCGGGAATCCTGCTGGTCACTTCCAGGCCTGGATACGCGGCGGTCTATATCAATGGAAGACTACAGGACGAACCGACCCCGTTCAGGTTCGAACGTCCCCCTGGACAGTACACAGTCAGAATAGTCAAAGTCATGGACGGGCGGGAACTGGTCCATACAGAAACGGTCACAGTCACTAGCGGCAAGATGATAAAAGTATCGCACAATTTCCAGGAGTAGTTTAGAATCCTGCTATAAAACTCACTCAAAACCGGGAGGCGCATTATGAGACGGATTTTCCTGTTTTTCATTTCCTTTTCTCTTCTGATCCTTTCCCCTATTCATTTTATGACACCGGATTCGGGCGCCCTGGCTTCGGAAAGCGGTGTTTCCGAACAGTTGGCGAAAGCCGTCGATGTCTATCTCGATGGAGAATTCGAGGCTGGACTCGCGATTACGAACGAACTCCTGTCCAGGCAGGACCTAACTGCTAACGATGAGATCGCGATCCTCGAAGTAAAAAGCATCATCACCTATGCCAAGGGCCAGAAGTACAAGAATGAGGCCTACAGCTACCTCCAGAACATCTCACAGATAGGGCATTGTCTCATCAATCTTCCCAGGGAGATGTGGCCCAGCGAGCTTAGAGACAAATGGTACGAACTCTGTCAGAGCAAAAACCTCCTTGTCTGCCCTGACGACCGGGCTCCCGAGATCAAAACGATCGCGATAATGGAATTCGACAACTTCTCGATCGGCAAGTACAAGAAAGAACTGGGCGATATCAGCAAGGCCCTCGCTGATTTTTTCGAATACGATTTCTCGCGTTTTACCGACCTCAAAATAGTCGAGCGTGACAAGCTTGATTACCTGCTCAGGGAGATCAAGCTCTCCGAGGAGGGAAAGATCGATCAGGCGACGGCCGTCAGGGTCGGAAAGATGCTGGGCGCACAGTTGATGGTGTTCGGCAGCATAGCGCAGGTCGACCGTAAAAACGCGAGAATGGTAGTACGCGTTGTAAATGTGGAGACCTCCGAGATAATCACTTCGGCAGATATGGAAGGAAAGCCAAATTTTGTCGAGATGGAAAAAGGGCTAGTAAAAGCTATCGCTGAAAAGCTCGAACTTGTGGTCACGGACCAAATGAAAACTGCGATCGAGGAATCGGCCACTACCGATATGGACGCGGCGAAACTCTACTCGCTCGGACTGAAATACATGGACGATTACCAGTATGAGAAAGCCTATGAACACTTCCAGCAGGCTTACGAAAAAGACAATACTTTCGTCGAGGCAAAGAAAAAGATGGAGATTTACAAACCTCTCATAGGATGAGATCGCTGTGAAGCTGTTTGCGGGATGAACTCATCCTGAACGATAAGGAGAATGCGATGTCGCGATCAATACCGGCGGTCCTTCTGATCTTTGCCCTGCTGATCACCGGCTGCACACAGAGTTTTTACCGGCAGGGCCTTGCCGCCAGCGAAGAGGGAAACCATGATGCCGCCCTCGACCTGTATTACAAGGCTGTCAAAGAACAGCCTGACGACCACCTGGCATGGCGTGAGATCGGCATGGCCTGGTTCAGGACAGGGGCGCTTGAAAAGGCGGAAGAGGCTTTCGCCACTTCCAATCGGATCAGTCCAAACGCTCTTTCCAACCTTTACCTCGGCCTGATCTTCGAAGATACCGGCCAGCTCGACAGGGCGATACGTGTCTACAGCGCGGCGGCGAACCTTCAGGGCAAAGGCAAGACGAAAGAGATGATTGAAGGCAGGTTGAGCGTCCTCATAGACCAGCGCCTTACAAACGAAGCAAAACTGGCTGTTCTGGAAGAAGATTCTCTCGATGTAGATTCACTTCCTAAAAACAGTATTGCGGTAATAAATTTCGACGGCTCGAACCTTTCATCAGACCTGCAGCCGATCGCTCTCGGACTGGCCGAGTTCGTCGCGATGGACCTGGCAAAAGTGTCCAGCCTCAAGGTGCTGGAGAGGATGAAGATCAACGTGATCCTCGACGAGCTCCAGCTCAGTGAATCAAATTATTCAAATACTTCTGTCGGTCCGAGGGTGGGAAAGCTGCTCGGAAGCAGCAGGATAGTCCTCGGCTCGGTTAACAGCACCGGTGATGACGGATTCAGGGTCGACGGAAAGCTGGTCAACACTGCTGACGGCAAAGTCAGCGGCACCCGGTCTGGAGAAGGTAGCCTCGAGGAGTTTTTCCATGTCGAAAAACAATTCGTATTCGGCATCCTCGACACGCTGGGAATCGAGATCACTAAAGAAGAAAGAGACGCTATCGAGGAGGTCCCCACGGAATCGTTCCTTGCTTTCATGTCGTACAGCAAGGGCCTCTTCTATGAAAGACGAGGAATGCACAGCGACGCTGCCAGGTCATTCAGAAACGCGGGGAATGCTGATCCCGGATTTTCCCAGGCCTCGGATCTCGCGGGAAAGATGGACCAGGCATCCTCTTTCGGTTCGTCCGGGTTCGAGGCGGATGTGACCACCTCCATGAAAAGAGAAGACTCTCAGTCGGGCTTCGGCACTGTTCAGGCTGCCAATCTGATCAACTGCAACTTCATAGCAAACACCGATCTCTACTGGACCCTTGGCTCCCTGGCAGCGCCTCCTCCCGGAGGAGCTCCGGTATGGTACGGTAACGGGATAATAATCATAAGGGGGGATTTCGATGCAAAATAAAATCATCATATCAATTATCCTCGCTTTGATCCTGATCTCATCTTCCACCGTACAAGCCCAGATCGTATACGGGCAACCGGGTACGGCGGGACTTAAATTCTATTACAGCTCATGGAATCTGGAGGACCAGGACGGCATCGTGCAGAACATCTCTCAGGGGACTCTCAACCTCTCGGGATTTGTCCCCCTGAGGGACAACCTTGAAGCCAGATATCAGATCCTTTCCGGCTTCAATACTCTGGAGGACGGAAACGGAGAAGACGACCTCTCCGGCCTCGGAGACCTCAGAATCCAGATTTCACGGTCATTTTCACGAGACAGACATCTTCTCTCAGTGGGAGTGAACCTGCCTACAGGCAGCAGGGAACTGAACGCCGAAGGGGAAAGGCGGGTCGTCGAATTTCTTTCCTACGATTTCCTCACTCTTCCGATGCGCAGGTTCGGAGAGGGATTGGGATTTAATATCCAGGCCGGTACGGCAGCCGAGCTGGGTCGGTTCAAATGCGGCCTGAGCGCGGTATATGATTTCCTCGGCACCTACACACCATATGAGGAGGCGGGCGACTACAACCCCGGCGATGCGATCTCTGTGAATGCTACGGCAAGCACGATGTCCGGAAAGGTGAACTATACAGGCGACTTCGGTTTCTCGGCCTTCGGCACCGACGCCCTTGATGACGATGATATCTACAAACAGGCACCCCAGTTCAATGCCCGGGTCATGGCAGTCATCCCAGGCAAAAAATATACTACTTCGATCGGTACAAGGTTGATCATTCGCGGCCGCAATAAACGATACAGCCTGACAGATGGAGTGATTGACAGCCAGTTGAAAAAATATGGAGACGAGATAGGAGGCTTTGCCCGCGTCTCCTTCAAAGCCTGGAACGCATGGAACATAGGTACCATGTTGGGGATCAGACAGATCATGGCCAACGAAGAAGAGTTCGATGCATCGACGGTCTTCAACCTCGGCCTGGACCTTTCGAGGGCGATCAATGACCGACTGACATTCGATACAGGAGTGATTTATTATACAGGCTCCGCCGACGGCGGCGAACTCGACATGAGCGGTTTCCAGATGTCAGGTGGAATCAGCCTATCTTACTAGGAGGAGTGAATGATGTTAAGACAGGGTAAATATAACAATATGACCGTCATACTGCTCCTTCTCCTGCTGGCCATTACCACGGCCTGTTCGGAAAAGATAACTTCCGCCGGGGATCAGGGGATAGAGCTGCAGATCCAGAGTTCGGTCGGCGCGTGGATGGACGTGACTCAGGCTTCGACCTTTTTTCTGACCGTCACCGGCAAGGGGATAATCAAACCTCTCACTACCGAGCTTTTTTATCATGATGGGTTCCTCGACGGAGAAATCAAGGTTCCGGCCGGGCCGGGAAGACTTTTTGTCATTCGGGCTTACGACGCAGATGGCATACTGATATACTCCGGCAGAACTATCGCCGACGTTATTGGTGGCGAAGAACTCGTACTGGACATAGAGATGGTACCTGACGTACCGATGATAAAGTTATCGCCCCTCTATACCGAGACACTGCAGGGCGATCTGCTGGCAATGAAAATAAGTGTATTCAATCTGCCCGACATCGGCAGGATAAGGATGGAGGTCTCGAACGAAAGAGGGGAAAACTTCAATTTCATACGATACGACAGCCTGAAGATCAATCCTGCGCTGGAAGTCAACGAACCGGAGATCTGGACGGGAGAGGGCGGCGAAGCATACATCGACCTGGAAAGTAGAAATGTGGAGCTGTACAGCATCGTGGACCAGGATGGCTACGCCGAGATCGGCACTGTCTATTATAACACTCATAATTATGAAGTGACCCTCGAGACTGTCATCTTCTCCCCCGCAGTCCTGCTCATGCAGGACAGGGGCGGAAATACGCTTCCGATCGAGGACATACATGCCGAGACCTCTGTCGCGATCCTCCACGCCTTCTGGTCGCGCATGGTAGCTTCCTACAATATGGGCTTGTCTGAAATAATGGACAATCCCAATTTCATTGATGATGATACGGATAATGGCCTCCACGGGATGGCCACAGGCACGACTATCATTAACGGGCGCTTCGGAGATGCCAGGCTGTTCGACGGTAACAGCGACTACATCACGATCCCTGATAACGACCTTCTGGATCTTCAGGAAGGTATCACTCTCGCGATGTGGGTCCAGGTCGATCCCTGGTCGGGTGGCACAGCTGCCCCACAGGGACCAGCGATGAACCCCCGGATGTCGATGGTCTGCAAAAGGAATCCTGAAGGAGTCATAAATTACGAGCTTGCGATGCTGGACGTCTCGCAGAGCGACGAATTTGTCGAGCTTGAATTCAGGTATGGCAATTCTACGACACACGCTTATAAAGCCGTGCTTCCTCACAATCTGTTGGATGACTGGATACATATCGTATTCTCCTTCAGATTCGGTGATCCTGAATCAGCCATTATGACTGCAGGGTACTCGATCCCCTCAACACTTGAGGGCGGGTGGGTCAGCGGCAACGGGTTCGAACCACCCCCCATCACGAGTGGCGACCTTCTGATCGGCATGGACAATGCCGAAATATCCTCGTATTTCGAAGGGGGTTTGGACGAGCTGGACATCCTCGATCACGCTCTTAGCATTGAGCTGATCAAGTATCGTTACACTTTTTATTATTGATGGAGATTCGGGGCCACCGCTCTGAGAGGTGGCCCCATTGATTTGTCTGCGCTGCTATTATTCACTCTTCAGAATAATCGTCTCACCGATCATGGCGGGATATTCCAGCGCCGTATCTATAGTCCCCTGCTGGCCCTTGATAAACAGGCCTGCGATAAAGATCCAGGAGATGAGCTTTCTGCTCCCGCCCTCATTTTCTATCGCACCGGACAACTTTATCATTTCGCCATCGGCCGCCGCGTAGGCCCCCTTGGGAGCAAGGGAAACAAAAGCGATCTTGATCATCCCCGGCTTTCCTCGCCTTGACGCGGATACCGCTTCTTCTACTTTCGCTGTGCCTTCCGCTCCTGCTTCGATAATCGTCTTTCCACCGATCTTTATATCCTCAGCGAGATATATCGAGATTGTGACTCCTGCCTGCAGCTTTCCTGAATCGATCATCATCGCAGGATCGAATTTCACCTTGATCTCAGTCTCTTCGGGCAGGACTACCTTGGCGGCGAAAGATGCGGCAGGGGCTGCTAAAGCCATGAGAGCCACCAATCCCAAAATCACGGACCCTGCTATTACATGTTTTCTCATCGCAGATCCTTTCTACTTACACTACTTATCTCTATCCTGGTTTTACGGATCCAGTCCCTCTATTTGAGTTTTGGCAGGCGTTCCTTCAGCCCGCCTTTGAAACTGAGTATTATCGTTTTATTGATATTGGGAAAGGCAATACTTCCCTCTGCTTCGAAGATAGCGTATTTGTCCTGAAATACGACCCTGTCACTCGGTTTTTTACCCCAATTGCACTCATGTCTCAACTCGTCAATAGCTATGTGGACATCATCCCCTGGCTTCCACTTGAGCTTGATCTCATCGCCTTCGAGCAACTGGGTCTCGTTCGACCAGGATGGATTACCACCAGATCCGGTCACCTCTATGTGCAGATGCCCCATATCGGGTACGGTCTGAAGGACGCACGTATATGTCCTCCTCTTTTCCCACTTCTTCGCTTCTGCCAGGAAGGCATTTATCGCTGAGATCTGTGTCGAGTTTGTACTCGCGGAGAGTTTATCCCTGACCGCACTGAGCTTGGCAGGAACTTCTCCCAGCACATAGGCGGGATCGGATGACCCGTTTACTTTATCCTTGATCTGATTGTACTCGTTCAGGTTCGAGGCCGTGGCCCGCACCGTAGGGACCGAACGAGAAACAGGAATGTCGAGAACTCCGAGAAGAACGCTACCCAGCCTCTTTTCCGACTCACTATAGTTCTGCGCGTTCTCCAGATTAAAATTCACCTGGTAATTGATCTTCTCCAGCACAGACGTGTCGGCAGGATTCTTTACATATTTTGTGAACAGGTCCCAATAGTAGAACACCCTGTCGGAGCGCATGTAGAGTACCGAAGTCTTCTCGCCCACATGCATCCTCTCCAGGCTACCGACAAGCCTTCTGTGAGTATCGCTGAGGATCAGGCTGTCCAGCCCCTGATCATATTTGGGCTGAAGTTTCGGGTCCGAGATGATATCCGCAAAACCGGTTATGATACTATCCAGTCTGGCTACAGCCGGTCCGAGACTGAATTCGCTGTAGACATCCCTCATCCTTGAGGATGTAAGGCGATATTCGGTGAACATCTTTCTGACCAGCATCTTGTTGCCGTAACGGTTGTATGCCCTGATAATATCACTGCGCTGTGCATCGGAAGTATTCAGGATATTGCCGTCGACAGAGTTCAGGACACTGTTCTCTACCCTGTAGGCGGAGCGAAGGAAACCCCCGAAATGAAAGAGATAGGGTAAAGAGAAAAGAAGTATCCAGATAATCGAGGCCACAGAGACATACCCCGCTATCCTCCGCATCACATTCAACCTCTGGCTCCTGACAATAGAATTCAGTATCCAATAAAAAGGTCTGGTCACTCCGCACGGATTGACCTTCTCCGGCGGAGCGTATATCGAACGCCCGACATCCACTCCTATTTTTTCCGGTCTGTTCCCGGTACTCGACACGAAGAATATCTGGAAATCGAGTGTCCTGCCGACAACGATCCTGATAAACTCTCGGAGCTTCACGAGGACATTTCTAACCGAAGTGGCCCATTCCCTGTTTTCTGAAAAGCTTTCAAAATCGAGGACCTTCTCGAGGAATTTCTCGTAATCTTCCGCGATCACCTGTTCGTCCTCGGGCTGGATCAGCACTGACTGGTCTTCGCCATTGTATCCGGGAAGTATGTCGGATTTCGATATAACGAGACCGACCGGGATCGGCAGACGTGACCTGAGCGGAACGATCCTCTCAAGAATATTAATAAATGTAGACGCCCTCGCCTGGACCTCAGGATCGGCACCGAGTATCTTCGGGTCGAAAAAGAAGAGAAGCCCGTCCGCGTCGACCATAAAATCCCTTATCTTCTCCGCATCGTCCGAATGCTCGGAGATCGCCACCGCGCGACCGCTGTAATCGTAGGAGACTACCGGGATCTTCGTGTTGCCATCGAGGATCGCCGTAAACTGAAGTATGATGTCCTTTTCAGTCGGGTCCGGAAATTTCTTGGGGACGGGCCTGGCAGCGATCGTACCGGTTCCGGAACTATCGCAATCGACTCCCTTGATAGCCATGTCGTTCTTGAAGAATTCGCTGGCCGTCGCGTTGTCCCTCACCGATATCTGAAAATCTTTCGTCGACTTGCTCTTGGTATAGAGTGATGTAAAGAATACCGTCTTTCCAGAGTTTTCGTGCCCGAACACCCCCACCCGGATACCTTCCGGCCACTTTACTGGAGCGGCTGCACCTCCACCTCTGGACTTCTTTACCTTCTTTGATCCCTTTTTTGCAAACTTGAATATCTTCGCGAAACCCATTTTTCTCCCGTTACGCTATCTGCCCGTGGCGTCCATGGTATCTTCGACACGCTGTTCAAACTCCGTCAACCTGCTTTGCGAATAACTTGTCCACTTCATTGGAACGAGAAACGCAAGAAGGATGAACAGCACCATGATCAGTCCGTAAAACATATATCCCGAATATCGCTGTGCCAGTGCCAGCTTTACATAGTTAAAACTGGAGAAGAACCCCTTGAGCTTGCCCCATGCCTCGCTGAGAGACGCTTTCAATCGGTCCATGAACGATTCTTCTATGAGGTAATTCCACTCTCTAAGGTAACTTTCGGGAAGAGGGCCCTCGTGCTTGAGCTTGTCGAATACACCCGTATTCCTCATGTGATGTTCGAGCGAATCCCTGTCATCGACCACACTGTCACCCAGTTCGGCCCTTCTCATGTGAAGAGTGAGCAGTTTCTGATAAACAGGCATTCCCTTGAAGTCTTCAAAGTTTACTTCTTTTGCGGTACTGCTGCCGAACGTCCTTATGAAACGTCCTATCTCCTTGAGAAAGAAATGATTCAGCTTGAAATTGTTATTAAGACTGCCTTCCCTCGTAAGAAGGGGCATGAGGAATGTCTCGAAATAGGCGACATCCCGTTTGACGTTTCTGAACTCCCGGCAATACATGTATGCCCTGTTCGACTGTCCGTCAGTGTCGGCAACCGACTCGAAGAAGGATATGATGATCTGTACAGTCAACTGTCGCAGGTCTGAACTGTTCAGCGGGCGTTGCTTTATCTTCTCGAGAAAGACCCGGTCGACCTCGACCGCCTTGTCCCTCTGCTCTCTCAAAGCCTGGAATACCGCGCAGACCCCGTTGTATGTCTGAAAGAACGCTTCCGCTTCAAACGTTGAGTAGTCGCTCTCGTAATCCTTCAGGTATTTGAAGAGATCCTCAATATAGGTCGTTATGCTCTGTCCCATTTCACCACACCTTCTGTCACACAACGTACAGAATAAGATCCGATTTGCTCAATCCCGACAGCTTCTGAGGCTCCGGGATACCACGGAATATGAATGTCACCTGTCTGACAGACGCTGCCTGAAGCATATCCATCGGATGCAGGACGACTTTGTTGCTGTAACTGGTAATATCCACTTCGACAGGGTCGGTCTCGCCAAGGCCCCGAGCCTCGTTCACGCCGAGGCGCACCTGCATCGAACGCCACTGGCTGTCGGAGAAGAGATTCTTGTCGATCAGGGTCACCGTATCGTTCACAGGGCATGGCTCGGCCAGTTCCATCACGAGGTAACTGAGCTCGCCGACCTCTTCCAGCCTGCTCGCCCCCAGATCGCAGTTTTTGTATGTCTTTCCCTGGTAGGTGATCGTCTCGGTGGCAACGGCCTGATCGCTGAGTTGATCGAGGCGCGTCTGCGAGAGGAAGGCCATCAGCGCTCTCATCGTACCGAGGATGCTGTCTACCATCCGTATCTGACCGGCGATATTCCTGTGATCATACTCCGAGAGAAGAAAAGCGTCGATCGACGACAGGTATGTCCCGACATCTGTCCCCGCCTCTTTTGCAAAGAATTTCTCGTTGAGATAGTCCTTCAGCGCGGGCTGCAGATTAAGCAGAGATGAAGTGACCCGGAAAAGCTTCCTGAAGTGGGTCATGAAGACACCGGGATGCGGCGCGTTGCGCCCCACTGTAAGATCATCCAGGTGCGAAGACATGTGAGATACGAGAAAATGCGTCGTCTCCCTGAAGGCACTCTGGAGTTTCGTCGACGCTCCTTCGAGTCCCTGGTCGGAAGATGCCGCCAGATATGCGTTTATCGAAAGCTTGAGCAGGTTCTCGACTCTGTTCCTGTAGTCTATCGCTATCGCGTAAAGCCGGTCGTCTGCGTTTATGCTGACGCATGGAGGAAAATAATCATCGGCCGGCGAGACCTCGCTCCCGTTGATGGCAAACAGCCCTATCTGGATATACATCGACTCGGGGAGATTCGGCACCTGCCCGAGAAAGACGCGGTAAGCAGGGATCTCATATGGTATTCTTGGCACTTCCTCCGCTGGATCGGGCGACCCGACCTGGACTCTTTCACCAGGCATTACGCCGATGAATACCGGGACCCTGGTATCGTTGACATCGGCTTCCGCCTTGAGGACAGTTCCCTCACTTGTCACTTCGCTATATTCCACAGCCATTCCGCAGGGAAGGAGAGCCTGACAATGACTGACTTCGACTTTCAACCTGTTACCGCTGAGGCTCGCGTTCATCTTTAGCGGAGGCTGGGCCACATCCTTTTTCACAAGCCCGAAATTATCTCCAGAGCCTGTCGAATGCCAGCGTACCAGCTCCTCGAAATATCTCTCCTGGTCCCTCAGGTGACCCATAGAGAGAAGCATCCCGTCCTGCCAGTTCATCGATTGCAGTTTGAAACCATCCATCATCCTACCTCGCAGAATTCTGCCCCGTAAAACCTATAAGACTTTATTGTTAACAGCTTTCCTTGTCAAGACATACATCTATATCCGGTCAGATGTATGTCGAATATCCGAGGTGCCCCATAGTCCTTTCTTCATGTGCCCGTGTTTTCTCAGCGTGCTTCCTGTCGACCGCGATCGATATTCTATAATCGAGGTCCCCCGGCATACAAAAGTCGAGGAAGCTCTCTACCCTGTTTCGGACCTTTCCGCCGGGAAGAAGATCTCCAATCTTTCCCTTTGGTACTCCGACGAATGATACCTCGTAGGTCGAATCGCATTCCTCAAAGCTACTACCGACCAACGTCTCACATCCGAGTCTGCCGGTCCTCGAACCAAGCCTGTACTTTATCTCTGATGGGATCTCCGTCCTGGACTTGACATTTTCCTTCATGCTGACCCTGAAGCCGGTCAACCTCTCCAACACAGCGGATACTGCCTCTGGATTACCTCCCCAACTGTGGATCGAAGGGAGTATAGCAGCGAGAAACATCATATCGCTGCTGCTTTTCACTCCATCACCTGGATCGAATTCATAAAGGACCATGAACCGTTTTAGATGCTCCTCGTCTATGACTCCGAAGCTGTTCTTGAGAGAATGCATCCGCATCGCTGCCTCGTATCGTATAGTGGCAGCGTCGAACGGAGCCATCAGGCATCGAGCCTCATCCTCCCACGTATTGTCAGTGTCACGTATCCCCTGAAGCCCGTAGAAGAACTGGTACGGCATAAAATCGATGGCCGACTCGCATCCTACCTCGAGAGTGACCACCGTCCCATGGGTAATCACCTCTCCCACCTCGGGCTCCTGCGACCGGATCTCTCCGCGGTAGTTCTCGTAGATGCCGGCTGCCTTTAAATGGATATTATCAAGGGGAATACCCATACTCTCGAGAAGATTCAATGCCGTCAGATAATGGAACTTGAATCTGCGGCTTGTAAAATCTGGCATCTTCATGTCAGCACGAGACATCATCTCTTTATCATCTCCAGTTTAAACTGGCTGTTAATCGATGTACGGGCCTTGAGAAACGAGCCAAGACGCGTTTTCAACAGTTCGACCTCGTCGTCTGAGTAGAACAGTTTGCTGTCCACGGTCACGTTGACAACCACGCATTTTCTAACACCGCCATCGGTGCGCATCACACCTCTCTCGCAACCAGCCTGGACTATCCTCTCGTCGAAAGTCCTCACCCAATTCGTCAGCTGGTCGAACGACATGGCACGGTCACGTCCACGAAGACGCGAGGAGATCTCGGTCATCACCTGCTGCTCCGTCTTGGCCGGGATAGCTCCGCTGACAGGCATCACGTTCTTCAAAGATACGATTCCGGGATGGTTCTCGTAGAGTTCTGTGATCTTACCTGCTGATATCCCGTTAGCTTCCGTTCCAGATGTTATGGAATAATTGACTGTTATCGAATCGGGAGGAAGCTCGATCCCTTCCGAGAAATCAAACCAGAGAGTAAGACGTCCATCCTGTTCGATCAGGTTATAGAATTTGTCCTCTCCCGAAGAGAGGGCTTCATGCTGCGCCACATAACCCTTCCCACTCGAATCAGTCACCGAGATTATCTCCACCACCCTGTCCGGGTCGTCAGGAATCTCTATCTCTATCAGCCTGTTGCCCCCGGTGTGCTTGAAAAGGGTCTGTTCGTACCTGTTGACCGCGACAAAACAGTCGAAATCGATCCTCACCGGAGATTGAAGGACGGCCCTGTCTCCACCCGCGGGCAGGACTATCTTTACCCAGAACAGTTCGCTGCTGTTTTCAGGCAGGGTCATCCCGGCGTCTGCAACCATCCTCGCAAAACCGCTGTCAGGGTCACCCTTTCGCCATGGAGTGATGAACCCCTCGGGAATGACTACAAAACTGTTATCCAGAGGATTGAACAGATCGCTGCTGCGCCTGAGGCCACCCCAATCTATCGTCTCTTCTCCTGCTGAAAAAATATCGTCGATACTACCGGAAAGTCCGGGACAGAAGCTGCCTTCCTCGTAGAAAGACCCATCGATACACGGAGACCACCGGGCCCACCTGAGCTGTTTGAGAGCCTCATCGCTCCCCCTGAGAAACAGCAACGCTCCAGCAAAGTCTTCGACCTGCCCCCCGTGTTCAACCGCCATATAGAGGACTGCTTCACCTTCTGAATATGCCGCCGGCTGCATCCTCGTCGAGATCTGTGTACTGCCGTCCTGTACAGGTGATATGTCGCGAATATTTCCTCCAGCGACAAAATAGAGATTCTTTACCTTTGCGCTGAGAAGTTTTTCATTCCTCAATGACGAGAAAAAGAATGTCTTCCCCGCTTCGCGTTCCTCCTTGTAGAAGAATCTCGTCCGTGGATCGACATAGATCACGGGATCGGTAGGGTCAGCCTGGATAACGGTGAATGCCGGCACGGGCCATCTCAGGCTTTCGGGGCAGAGCGACCTGAGCAAGGCATTCGACGCCTTCGTCCATGTATCCACGATCCTGCCATCGATCGAGGAAAGCTGACTTGAATAAAGCTTCAGCATGATCCGGAGGATGGGGTCCATCCTGTCGGGTGATTCGGGAATATCCGTGTTCCAGGAACGAAGTTCCCTGTGCATGCCCTGAAAGATCTCTTCAGCTGTCTTGGATTTTTCGCTGTTCATATCAACCGACGTTGAAGGTCTCTTCAAACCTCTTCTCGTCTTTTTCCTCCCGGTAGTTGCCGATCACCTTCACCGCCACACCCAGAGGGTGGTTCGGTCCCGTCTCGATATTCATCAATGACACTGATAAATTGTACAGCCTTGGCTCAAACTTGCTTATGGCGTTACGAACACTCCCCTGAACATCGGACCTGTTTACCATGAACAGATCGGAATATTCCCTGTCCCACAGGTCGCACCCGAATTCCTCATCAAATGGCAGGGTACCTTTTCGCGTGCTGAGTATGAGTCCTATTGAATAGGAGATCGAATCATAAAGATTTGTCTTGTTCAGGTACCCCTTGCGAAGGGCAAATGGCAACGATAGATACTCCATCATCATCCCTAGTTAAGATTGATCATGCCGCCCTGGACGTTGACCTGGGCGGTTCCCTTGATGTCGTGATTCGCGGAGGCCTCCGACTTTATATTGGCGCTGGCCTTCACTTCAATATTGGCTCCCTCTATCGTTACATCTCCGCCTGCCTTCAGAGTGATTCCCTCATCCATGTCGACATTGAGATTTGCTCCCTTGAGAGTGATGTCGCCCTTACTGGTGATGGATATCGAAGGACCTGACATATCAAGAACGATCTGATTGTCACCGTCCTTCTGGGAGATGGTTATCGCCTCTTCACCGTCTTTGTCCTTGAAGACGATCTTGTTACCACTACGGGTCATGAACATCTTGATATCGTTCTCGCTGGAGATGGCCTCCTGCATCGGAGCATTTTCCTTGTTATACATGCAACCCAGCACAACGGGATAATTGGTATTGCCGTGTTCATAGCCGATCAGCACTTCGTCCTCCAGCTCGGGAAGGATATACCATCCACGATCTGCCCCGGCATGCGGCACCATCATCCTTACCCAGGCGGTCTGTTCGGAATCGAGCCAGGGATAACTGACCTTTATCCTGCCGAGACTTTCGGGATCTTCCAGATCCACTACCCTGGCAACATGCATGCCCGGCATCGTCTTTTTCTTCTTCTCTACGACAGACTCAATGCTGTTCGCGTCCTCACGCCGCGCGCTGCCCCCGCTGGCGTCCCCCTGTTTTACATCTCCCGCACCGAGTTCCTTCTTCGCCAATATGGAGCCAGGGTAAGCGATATCGAGGGGAGTGCAGACGAACGTATTGTGATACTTGCCGCTTTCATCGAATATGTGCCGTGTGCCGATCACCCAGTACTGTCCGTCGAGCTTGTCCATTCCGTTCACCTGGACGCAGCTTCCGACCTCGACCTCGGGGACAATGGACTGACCGTTGCACCTGATCATGCCGCCCATCGCCTTGCGGCGTTCGTTCTTCAGGACCTTGTCGAGGGACTGTGCGTCATTCACCATCTTGGGTGCGGCGGAAAATCCTGATTTTCCATATATTTTCTTCGAAGCCTCTGGAGATCTTTTTGAGATGTCGGACAGGACCGCCTCCTGGGAGATCGACTGGCTGTCCTGCGAGTAAGTCTTTTTCTGTTCGTAATTGTAGACATCTGACTGGAATTCCGCTGGAGCGGTCCCCAACCCTACCTTCAATGCTCCGAGATCCTCCCGCCACTTCAGTTCCACGGTATTGCTG